>JACDAG010000633.1 GCA_013695565.1 Bradyrhizobium sp. | reverse complement strand
GTGATCGTTGAAGGCCATGTGATCGGCCGCCTCGACGGATTCACCTTTGCACCAGATGCGGCAGAGGCTGGCTCCGACGCCAAGGCGTTGCAGGCGGCAGCACAGCAGGTGCTGGCCGGCGAGATCGACGCGCGCGCCGAGAAACTCGCCGCCGCCCCCGATGACGCGTTCGTGCTGACCTCCGACGGCACCATCCGCTGGACCGGCGATGCGGTGGCAAAGCTGGTCGCCGCCGACGACGCGCTGCATCCGCGCCTGCGCATCATTTCCGACGATCGCCTCAACGGCGCCGCCCGCGAAGCCGTGCAGACGCGGCTCGATCTGTGGCTCAAAACGCATATCGAAAAACTGCTGGGTCCACTGTTCGGGCTTTCCAAGGCTGAAGACATCACCGGCATCGCGCGCGGCATCGCGTTCCAGCTGATCGAGGCGCTCGGCGTGCTCGAGCGCGCAAAAATCTCCGCCGAGATGAAGGATCTCGACCAGGCTTCGCGCGCGACCTTGCGCAAGTATGGCGTGCGGTTCGGCGCCTATCACATCTATTTCCCCGGGCTGTTGAAGCCCGCGGCGCGCTCGCTGGCGTCGCTGCTGTGGGCCGAGAAGCAGGACAATGTCGATATGTCGGCGCTGTCAGGCGCGCAGCATCTGGCGTCGAGCGGCCGCACGTCATTCGCGGTCGACAAGGCGCTGGCGCGCGACGCCTATCGCGTGCTCGGCTATCGCCAGTGCGGCGAGCGCGCGGTGCGCGTCGACATTCTGGAACGTCTCGCCGATCTGATCCGTCCCGCGTTGGCGTGGCGTGAGAGTTCGCCCGGCGAAAAGCCTGCCGGTGCGTTCGATGGCCGCAGTTTTGTCGTCACGCAGGCGATGACCTCGCTGACGGGATCGGCCGGCGAAGATTTCGCCTCGGTGCTGCGCGCGCTCGGCTACCGCATGGACAAGCGCCCGCCGTTGCCGCCGAAGCCGGTGGCGGCGACGGAACCGGTGACGGTGGAAGCGGCGCCTGTCGAGGACGCTGAGGCCGTGACCGACGCCGCCGTGCCAACCGAAGCCATTGCCGATGCGCCAGTGGAAGTCGCTGCGGAAGCCGCGGTCGAAACCGTCGAGGAGACGGCGGCCCAGCCGGTCTCCGGCGATCCCGCGCCGTCGGCGGCCTTGCTGCCTGATGTTATGCTGGCGCCCGCGCCGGCCGAAGCGCCCGCGGTCGACATCACACCCGTCGTCGAAGCCGCCGTGGCGCCAGAGCCGATCGAAGCGCCGGTTGCTGAAGCGGCCGAGGCTCAGGCCACGGCCGACGCTGCGCCTGCCGCTGAAGAGACGCCTGCGGCGGAAGCCGCGACCGAGGCCATCGCCAGCGATGCCGCCCCGGCGGACGCCGAAGCCAAGCCGGATGCGCCTGTCGTTCCCGAAATGGTGGAGGTCTGGCGGCCCGGTGGCCGTTCGGAAGAACGCCGTCCGCACCACGACCGCAACCGCCAGCGTCATCACGGCCGTCAGGATCGGCCGCAGGTTTCGCAAGACGGTGCTGCGCCCGTCGCCGCTGCCAGCGAAGGCGGCGAGGCTGCCGCGCCCGGTCGTGAGCAGCGCCATCGCCGCGGCCGCCGTCACAACGAGTTTCGAAAACCCCGCGAGGGCGCGCCGGCTGACGCCACAGCGGCGGCACCGTCCGTTGAGGGCGCGCCGGCACAAGAAGCGCGTCCCGACAACCGTCCGCCGCGCGAACGCGTTGAAGGCAAGGGTCGCGACCGCGATAGCAAAGGTGGCGGCGGCGGTCGTCCGGAGAAGTTCGGCGGCGATCGCAACAAGGGTGATGACCGCAACAAGGGCGGCGGTGGGCGCGACAAAGGCGGCCGCGATTTCGGCGGGCGTGACAAGGGCGGCCGCGACAAGCGCGATAGCGGCCCGTCGCATCGGCAATACGCGACCAGTGCCGCGCCGCCGCGCGAGCGTGACCGGCCGATCGATCCCAATTCACCGTTTGCAAAACTGGCGGCGCTGAAGGAACAGCTCGCCGGCAACCGCAAGGATTGATCGAGTTTTTGTTTGACGCGTTTTCTTAAGCGAAAACGCTATGGCAGGCAGGCTTGGAGCGACAGCGTCTCGATAAATGGCTGTGGCATGCGCGGGTGGTGAAGGCCCGCACGAGTGCTGCCGCCCTCGTCGAGGCTGGCCACGTCCGCGTCAACGGCGTGCGCGAGAAGGCGCCGGGACATGGCGTGAAGCTCGGCGACGTCCTCACCATCGCGCTCGACAACACGGTGCGGGTGCTGAAAGTCGCAGGATTTTCCGAGCGGCGGGGCGATGCGACGGCAGGGCGCGTGCTGTACGAGGATTTGCAGAACCGCAGGGAATGACTATCTGCAGGCGAGCCCGTCGGGCGCTTGAAAAACCGCCCGTTGGGGCGCCCACACAGCTTGGCACTTCGCTTCCACTTCCCTTCTACTTCCCTTGCGGCTGCGCAGTTCATGCGCTACGCAAACCCCGGAAATCTTGACCGTTTCGGAGCCACCCTTTCGGAGTCCTGGATGACTTACGTCGTCACTGAAGCCTGCATCAAATGCAAATACACCGACTGCGTTGAAGTCTGCCCCGTCGACTGCTTCTACGAGGGCGAGAACATGCTGGTCATCCATCCCGACGAATGCATCGACTGCGGCGTCTGCGAACCCGAATGTCCCGCCGACGCCATCAAGCCGGACACCGAGCCCGGGCTGGAGAAGTGGCTCGAGGTCAACACCGAATACGCCAAGGCCTGGCCCAACATCACCCAGAAGAAGGACCAGCCGGCGGACGCGAAAGAATTCGAGGGTGTGGAAGGCAAGTTCGAGAAATATTTTTCCAAGGAACCCGGTAGCGGAGACTGATTCGCCGATCGCCCTTTCGAACGAGATAAGACCGATCCGGACCTAATCTGAACCTAATCCGGGCGTCGCCAGACCACATAGAGCCTGCTGATTTAACCCTGTTGACGGACTTATGACCGAAAGGTCCCTGCAAAGGTCCGGAATGGGGCGTAAATCATTGATTTTTGCGGAAAATGTGCTATATTGGGCACATTACAAGCCGGATTCGGCCATGCGTAACTTTGGCCGCCCGGTGGTCCCGTAAAACATCGAACAGGGGCGTGGCAGTTCCGCGCGCAGGCTGTGTCACAGAAAACGCGTAAAAAGAGTGTTTCAAAGACTTCGAAAAAAGCCGCCGCGGCCAGCCGCAGCGCAACCAAAGGCCGTGCCAAGGCGTCCGTAAAGGACGCGAAGAAGGCCGCAGCCACAAAGTCCTCGAAAAACAAAAGAAGCTCAATGCCAGATAAGACTGCAAAAACTGCCGCGAAAGCGACGGGTTCGAAGGCCACTGCTTCGAAGGTCGCCCCCAAGACCCCTTTTAAGGCCACTGCTCCGAAAGCCGTTGTTGCCCCCAAGGCTTCCGTTGCTGCGCCGAAGGCCGCGGTTGTGGCTCCGAAGGCCGCCGTGGTGGCCCCGAAGGCGGCCGCCCCGCGCGTGGAAGAGCCGAAGAAGGTTCTCACCCAGCGTCAGGGCTTCAAGACCAATGAATTCGTGGTTTATCCCGCTCACGGTGTCGGCCAGATCCTGGCGATCGAGGAGCAGGAGATCGCGGGCGCCAGGCTTGAGCTGTTCGTGATCAATTTCATGAAGGACAAGATGACGCTCCGGGTGCCGACCGCCAAGGTCGCCAATGTCGGCATGCGCAAGCTGTCCGATCCGGCGCTGGTCAAGAAGGCGCTCGAGACGCTCAAGGGCCGCGCGCGCGTCAAGCGCACGATGTGGTCGCGCCGGGCGCAGGAATACGAAGCCAAGATCAATTCCGGCGACATCGTTGCGATCGCCGAAGTGGTGCGCGATCTCTATCGCTCGGAATCGCAGCCGGAACAGTCCTACAGCGAACGCCAGCTCTATGAAGCAGCGCTCGATCGCCTGTCGCGCGAAATCGCCGTCGTCCAGCATTCGACGGAGACCGAAGCGGTCAAGGAAATCGAGAGCCAGCTCGCCAAGAGCCCGCGCCGCGGCGCCAAGACCGAAGGCAGTGCGGAAGCCGAGGGTGAAGGCGATGATGCCGACGCCGAAGGTGACGATGCCGCCGTTGCGGATGAAGCGGCGTAAGCCAGCTCTTGCAGATTGAATTGCGGAAAGCCCGGTCGTGAGACCGGGCTTTTTGTTTGGGGCGCTATTCGTCGAGCCTGCGCCTCCGGCGGAGCGCATCGATCAGTATCGACAAGACCGACGAACGCTGATGGCGGGTCGGGTAGAACAGGGGATAGGCTGAATCCGCCCCACGTTTCAGGTCTTGGTCGCAGTCGCGGAATTCCGGAGCGAACGCCAGATACGGGCCGCCGAGATCCGAATGATGAAAGGGAGTTCGTGTCGGCGGTCGCATCTGACGTCATCCTCTTTCAAGAGGCGCTCAAGTTCGTTGCAATAGAGCTCGCTCCAGCGCGTGGTCAGGCTGGCGAGAAATTCGAGTTCGCGGACTGTGGGAAGCGACACGTCGGACCAACCTCGAAACGCCGCTACTTCCGATGCATTCCGGCGAATTGCCAGCGGCTGTAAGGGCCGACAAAGACGCCGGTCTGCAGGCATTGCGCTTTGGCGGTCATGCACATCGGGACCCTGTCCGCCCGCGCGCTGAACACGCGAATGCACGAAGCGGCGCGAGCGCTGCAGGTCGGGGCCACCGCAACCTTCCTCATCGCAGCCCGCTTCATGGCGCGCTGGTAGCGAAGCGAGCGCCCGCCATCGGACGATAAACAGCACTTGCCGTCCATTCGAGAGGCTGACGCGCTGGTGAATTCGGACGATACCGCGATGCCGGCGATGGCGAACGACAAGATGATAGCCAGTCGTTTCATGGCAGACTTCCCTGTTAGCCGACGAGTCCGGCGGTCGGGGCGACCGCCGCGCTGTCGGGGAATACACGGCTTGCGAGCGCGCGCTCGTCGACCCTCAAATGATCCCTGAGCAGACCCTTGAGTACGGCGCGCAGATCGGTGGTTGGTTTGAGGTCGCGCTGCTCATAAAGCTGCGCGATTTTCAGTCCCGGCCAGTCGGTGACGACGCGCCCGCCCTGGAACGCGCCTCCCGTGAGAAAAGCCACCGTGCCGGTGCCGTGATCGGTTCCGTTGGTGCCGTTGATGCGCGCGGTGCGTCCGAACTCCGTCACGACCGCGACCACC
>JACDAG010000585.1 GCA_013695565.1 Bradyrhizobium sp. | reverse complement strand
GCACCAGGTCAGTCCCGTCGAGGATGGCGACTGCACCGCGGCGATCATGGCCGCGAAGAAGTTCGGCGACTGCACGATGTCGGCGGCGAGCCCGCGATTTTTCAGGAATGCTGCCAGCGCGCCTTGCGTCTTCGGGCCGTCGACGCCGTCGATCGGGGCGGCGTCATAGCCCGCGATCACGAGCAGCCGCTGGATGCCGGCAAGACGCGCCTGTTCGTCGTCATATTCGCTATCCTCGGCGAGATACGCGACCAGATTGCCGTCATCGGTCCGCGTCGGCGTGATCTGGGTGAACGGCGCTGCCGTCTGTCCGGTGCGGCACTGGCGCGCCGCGGCGATGACGAAATTCTCCGGCGCGATGCACAGCGTGTCGTTGCCGCCTTGCGGGATCGGCGAAGCGCCGTAGACGCCGAGCGCGCGCGCGTTCAGCAAGATGCGATCCGCCGTCAGCGCGCCCTGCAGCACGATGCGGCAGGCGGCCGGATCGATGCGGAACCAGCCACGCGTGGCGGTCGCCGATTTTTCGTCGATGCCGATCGCGGCCTCGACCACATAGCTCATGCGGTTGCAGAGTTTCAGGTCGGCCAGCGCCGGTGCCGCCGAGACGAACAGCGAGATCGCCGCCGCCGGCAGCGCCAGGATCGTGCGCCTCCCATACCGCCGCATTCTTGCGCGGAAGCTGTGCGCGAGCATCGGAGGCGGGGAGATCGCGCGTGTCACTTGTGGATCAGCGTGCCGGTACCCTGATTGGTGAACAATTCGAGCAGCACGGCGTGCGGCGTCTTGCCGTCGATGATGACGACGCCCTGCACGCCCTGTTCCAGCGAATAGATGCAGGTCTCGACCTTCGGGATCATGCCGCCGGAAATCGTGCCGTCGGCGATCAGCTTGCGTGCGTCCTTTACCGACAGTTCCGGAATCAGCTTCTTGGATTTGTCGAGCACGCCGGGAACATCGGTCAACAGCAGCAGGCGTTTTGCCTTCAGCGCGCCGGCCACTGCACCTGCAAACGTGTCGGCGTTGACGTTGAGCGTCTGCCCGTCATGCGAGGTCGCCAGCGGCGCCAGCACCGGGATAAGCTCGTGGCCGATCAGCTGGTTCAGCAAGGTCAGATCGACCTTGTCGGGATCGCCGACGAAGCCGAGATCGATCGCCTTTTCGATATTGGAATCCGGATCGACCATGGTGCGCGTCGTCTTCGACGCCTTCACCATGTTGCCGTCCTTGCCGCTGAGGCCGACGGCCTTGCCGCCGGCTTCGTTGATGTAGCCGACGATCTGCTTGTTGACCGAGCCGGCCAGCACCATCTCGACGATCTCGATGGTTGCGGCATCGGTGATGCGCAGGCCCGCGGCGAATTCGGACTGGATGCCGAGCCGCTTCAGCATGGTCGCAATCTGCGGCCCGCCGCCATGCACGACCACCGGATTGATCGCGGTCTGCTCCAGCAGCACGATGTCGCGGGCAAAGGCCTTGGCGAGATCCTCGGCGCCCATGGCATGGCCGCCATACTTGATGACGATGGTTTCCTCGTCATATTCCTGCATGTGCGGCAGCGCCTCGGACAGGATGCGGGCCTGATCGAGT
Source organism: Bradyrhizobium sp. (assembly GCA_013695565.1). Taxonomy (GTDB): domain Bacteria; phylum Pseudomonadota; class Alphaproteobacteria; order Rhizobiales; family Xanthobacteraceae; genus Bradyrhizobium. The sequence goes on along the minus strand of JACDAG010000585.1, from coordinate 858 downwards.
GGGCTGATATGTTGCGAGTCGGTCATGAAGCGGCTCTCGTCGTTCAGATGTCGGGCCGGGTTCTAGCTGATTGGCGGGCAGGGCGCAAAGTGGGTCGTGCAATTCCGTAGCCCGGATTGCGCTTCGCTCCACATCCGGGCTACTGGGGCCTCGGCCAGGCCGCTGACACCGCCAGCGCCAGCCAGCTTGCGATCAGCAGCGTGCCGCCGGTCGGTGCGGCCATCGGAAACAGCCCGTGGCCGGCATATTGCCGCAGCGTCAGATCGCCGGCGAACAGGCCGGCGGCGATGACGAAGCCGAAGGCGGCGACGATTCCGATCCGGGCATGGATGATGCCGCGCTCGGCCAGCGCCACGGCGGCCAATACGGCGGTGGCGTGGAACAGCAGCATCGACGACGCCGACGCCAGCCGCGATGCATCGGCCTGGTGTGCGGCCGCCGCGGCCAGCATCACGCCATCCGCGCCCACGATGGCGGCGAGCACGATCAGGATACGACAGGCGCGCGACATCAGCTTCGCTCGGCGAGCAAGCGCACCATCGCCGCGCGCAATTCCGGCATGCCGCTGCCATCGCGCGAGGAGGTCACCAGCACGTCCGGAAATGCGGCCGGGTGCTTGGCGAGCGCGGTGGTCGTCTCTTCGATGTGCTGTTGGAGTTCAGCCCGCTTCACCTGGTCGGCCTTGGTCAGTACCACCTGATAGCTCACGGCGGACTTATCCAGCGTCTTCAGCACGTCGCGGTCGACGTCCTTGATGCCGTGGCGGGCATCGATCAGCACATAGACCCGCGCCAGCGTGGCCCGTCCCTGCAGGAATTGGAGGATCAGCTTGGTCCATGACGCGACCTTGACCTTCGG
>JACDAG010000562.1 GCA_013695565.1 Bradyrhizobium sp. | reverse complement strand
GGGCAATGGCAGCAGATTGGTTCCCATGCCGAGGAACCCGCCAAAGCTCAACACCGCGTAGGATACTTTGCCGGAGACCTTGTCGATCATCAGCCGTTCGATGTGACCGATCATGTCGCCGTTCGGCCGTCGCACCGCAGTGCCTTCGACACGATCGCTCGCAATCAACTGATGCGGCGTGGTCATGACGTCGATTGCCATTGGACCCTCCACATATGGATGAATGGCCTAACGCTCCAACCAGAGACCAGTTCCCGCACCGCAAAATGAGACAGCCACCCTTCCCTTTCGAAATGCAAATTCGAAAAGGAAGCGAAAAGGAAAAATAGCTCCCTCGCGCGTCGCGGCGCAGGAACGAGTGATGCGAAGTTTCAGCGCTGAACCGGATGCGAGAACGCATCACCGGCCTGATCGACGACCGCACCAAAATGCTCGCCGCCATCAGCCACGATCTGCGCACGCCGATCACGCGCATGCGGCTTCGCTCCGAATTCATCGAGGACGAGAGGGCTGCAAGGTCGCCTATGACGGCCCCGCGCATGCGATGGCGACGGTGCGGCCCGACGATCTGCACCGCAGCGTCACCAACCTGGTGGAAAATGCCGTACGGTTCGACGCCGAGGCCGTGATCCGCCTTCGCATGACCGGCGACCAACTCACCATCGACGTCGAAGACGACGGCCCCGGCATTTCGGATGCGCAGAAGCAGAATATGCTGGAACCATTCGTGCGCGGCGACGACGCCCGCAACATGGACGAAGCCACCGGCTTCGGCCTTGGCCTTTCCATTGCCAACGCCATCGTGCTGGCCCATGGCGACACGCTGTCACTGCACGACCGGCAGCCCCACGGCCTCGTGGTGCGCATTCAACTGCCGGTTCGCCAGCAGAGCCTTGCGGCGTGATGCTTATGCGTTAAGCGGCGAGTGAATCCGGATGTGATTCCTCGTAGATCGCGATCGCCTCGAAGCGATAGTCGCAGGCGCGGCAATACCACAGGAAGGACGTGCGGCCCGCGCTGCTTTCGATCCAGTCGGGCGACGAGATCGGCGTTCCGCATTGGGCACAGGGATTTTCACGAGGCAAATAGCCGGAATCCAGTCGGGCCATGGCGCATCTCCCTCACAGATATCTTGTTTTGGTTTTGAATTAGACAGTCTTGCTGCCGCAACTGAACGCACTGTCCGAAAATGATTCTAGACCTGCTTTGAATCATTTGCACGACAATCATGCTCGGACCAATCGCCGCAATCCCGTTCGAATTAGTCGACGCCGCAATGGCGTCGAATTCGCCCTCTATAGCCCGTCGATCCCTAGCAATAATCGTGTTACGCAAATCGTTAACGCGCAGGTTGCGCCCGCCGGGTTATTTTAATGAAAGCTTTGCCGACCATCGCCTGGCTTACCGCCATGGCAGCACTGTTCGCGTCGCCGCACGCTGCGGCGCAGCAGCGCGCGCCATTTGAAGCGCTGGTCGCAACACACGCCAGGGCCAACAATGTGCCGGAAGCGCTGGTGCACCGCGTGATCGTTCGCGAGAGCCGATATCACCCCGATCTGGTCGGACGCGGCGGCACCATCGGGCTGATGCAGATCAAGCTCGCGACCGCGCGCGGGGTTGGTTACACCGGCGACGCCGAAGGCCTGCGCGATCCCGACACCAATCTCACCTATGGCGTCAAATATCTGGCCGGCGCCTGGCGCGCCGCCAACAGCGACCACGCTCGCGCCATGCATTTCTATGCGAGTGGCTATTATTACGTCGCAAAGCGGCAGCGGCTGGAGCCGAAAGTCCCTTCGCCCATGCTGGCGAGCGTCCCGGCAAAGGAAGCCGAACCCGCAAACGTGCCGGCCGAGGCCAAGGAAACGGCTCGAAAACCGGAGCAAACCGCCGTAGAGCCCAAGGAAGGCTTAAAACCGGCTGAGGCCGCCGGAAGGCCAATACAGCTCGTTCCGACGCCGAAGCGGCGCCCGAAAAAGCTTGCCGAAACGAAGACGCCGGTTCCGCGTTCGCCGGCCGCCATATCAGGTGCAAACGCCGCAAAGCCGCGTTGACACGCCCCCACATCGGCCTACATTAGACCCGTTCCGAGGGGAGCTCCGATGAGGAGCTGAGATACCGCAAGCTTGGGCGCGTTTAGCCCGGGACCGCGGTGACCCTTTGAACCTGATCCGGGTCATGCCGGCGAAGGGACAGGGATGTTTCAGGGTTTCAACGCACAGCGCGGGCCATTGCCCGTCGTGACCAGGGGGGATTCCCCCGTATCTATCGTCGGTGCGGGCATTGCCGGCGCATGGCAGGCATTGCTGTTCGCGCAGGCCGGGCACGCCGTCACTCTGTACGAACGCAGTGACGCCGCCATGACGCTGTCCACCAGCCATTGGGCCGGCGGCATGCTGGCGCCCTGGTGCGAGGCCGAGGCTTCGGAACCGGTGATCGGCCGGCTCGGCATCCGCTCGCTCGATCTCTGGCGCGAGCATTTTCCACAAACCCCGTTCAATGGCTCGCTGGTGGTGGCGCATGCACGCGACCGCGCCGATTTCGAACGCTTCGCCAAGCTCACGTCAGGCCATGTCAGGCTCGACGCCCAGGGTTTGCGCGAGCTCGAGCCATCGTTGGAGGGACGTTTCCACGAAGGGCTGTTTTACGCCGATGAAGGCCATGTCGAGCCACGGCTTGTGCTGCCGGAATTGCATGCGCGGATCACCGCGGCCGGTGGAACGATCAAGTTCGACCATGACGCCGAGGCGGATGATCTCGAGGGCATCGTGATCGATTGCCGGGGACTATCCGCGCGCGAGGATCAGCCGGAGCTGCGCGGCGTCAAGGGTGAGATGATCATCGTCGAAACCTCCGAGGTCGAACTGTCGCGCCCGGTGCGCCTGATCCATCCGCGCTGGCCGCTGTATGTGATCCCGCGCGGCGATAACAGGTTCATGCTGGGGGCGACCTCGATCGAGGCCGAAGACACCGGCGTCAGCGTGCGCTCGGCGCTGGAACTGCTGGGCGCGGCCTATGCCGTGCATCCGGCATTTGCCGAAGCCCGCATCGTCGAATTCGGCTCGGGGCTTCGTCCGGCCTATCCGGATAATTTGCCGCGGATATCAATCAACAACGAGAAGATCGCCGTCAACGGACTCTATCGCCACGGTTTCCTTCTGGCCCCGGCGCTGGCGGAGCTGACGCTCGCTTTCGTGCGACGCGGCGTGATCGACAATGAGGTGATGCGATGCGTGTGACCATCAATGGCGAGGCACGGGAGATCAACGCCTCCCGCATCGATTCGCTGCTGAGCGAGCTCGAATATGAGGGCACGCATTTCGCGATCGCGCTGAATTACGATGTGCTGCCGAAGAGCCGCTGGGCCGAGACGCCGATCAAGAACGGCGACGAGATCGAGATCATTACGCCGCGGCAGGGAGGGTGATGATGGACGCAAACTCTCTCCCCCCGTCGTCCCGGCGAACGCCGGGACCCATAACCACCGGCTCGCGTGGTTACGGGAGGCGTCTGCCATTGCACCACAAGAGAAATCACGCGGTATGGGTCCCGGCGTTCGCCGGGACGACGATGGAGACACCATGCTGAACTTCTACGGCAAAACCTACTCCTCCCGCCTCTTGATCGGCAGCGCGCTGTATCCGTCGCCGGCGATCATGCAAGGCGCGATCCGCGCCTCGGGCGCCAACATCGTCACCGTGTCGCTGCGGCGGGAAGCTGCCGGTGGCAAGACCGGGGATGCGTTCTGGTCGCTGATCCGCGAGCTGGATGTTACCGTGCTGCCGAACACCGCCGGCTGCCGCAGCGTGCGCGAGGCCGTGACCACGGCAAAGCTGGCGCGCGAATTGTTCGGCACGCCCTGGATCAAGCTCGAAGTGATCGCCGACAACGACACGCTGCAGCCCGACGTGGTCGGCCTGGTCGAGGCCGCCGGCATCCTGATCAAGGACGGCTTTGAAGTATTCCCCTACTGCACCGAAGATTTCGGTGTCGCGATGCGGCTGGTCGACGCCGGTTGCAAGGTCGTGATGCCGTGGGCGGCGCCGATCGGCAGTGCCCGTGGGATCACCAACCGCGACGCGCTCAAACTACTACGCGACCGGCTGCCAGACATCACGCTGGTGGTCGATGCCGGCCTGGGCGCGCCCTCGCACGCAGCGCACGCGCTCGAACTCGGCTACGACGCGGTGCTGCTCAACACCGCGATTGCCAAAGCCGCCGACCCCGTCGCGATGGCGAATGCATTTCGTCTCGGCGTCGAATCCGGCCGTACCGCCTACGAGGCCGGGCTGATGGAAGCCCGCGATTTCGCCTCCCCTTCAACCCCAGTCATCGGGACCCCGTTCTGGCATGCCGTATCCTGATAAGTTTTACCCCGTCGTCGACAGCGTCAAATGGGTGGCGCGGCTGACCGCGCTCGGCGTCGGCACCATTCAGCTGCGCGCCAAGGACCTGAACGACTCCGAAGCGCTGCAGATCGTCAGCGACGCTCTCGCGGTGACAAAAGGCACGCCAACAAAACTCGTGGTCAATGATTACTGGCGCGCGGCTGTTGTGGCCGGCGCGGAGCATCTGCATCTCGGCCAGGAAGACCTGGTCGATGCCGATCTCGACGAAATCCGCAAGGCCCGCCTGACGCTCGGCATCTCCACCCATGACGACGAGGAGCTCACCACCGCGCTGCGCGCCGAACCTGATTACATAGCACTTGGGCCGATTTTCCCGACCACGCTGAAATCGATGCGCTTCGCGCCGCAGGGCATTCCAAAAATCACCGAATGGAAAAAGCGCATCGGCAACATTCCGCTGGTCGCGATCGGCGGCATCAAGTTCGAACAGGCAGCGGAAATCTTCGCCGCCGGCGCCGACTCGATCGCCGTCGTCAGCGACGTCACCGGAAATACCGACCCCGATGCGCGGGTCAGGCAATGGCTCGGCCAGAACGCGAAGGCCGCGTGATGAAACTCACACCAACCACCGTCATTGCCTGCGACAAACGCGAAGCGTTTGCGCAAGGGAGCGCAGCGACGAAGCAATCCAGAGTCCCGCCCACGACTCTGGATTGCTTCGCTGCGCTCGCAATGACGACAGCAGCATTCTAGAAATTCAACGGAGGATACCATGAACATCCGCTCCAACCCCGACACCACCCTGCCCGCCGTCACCACCGGACCGCTCCCCGCCTCGCGCAAGATCTGGATCACCCCGGACGAAGCGCCTGACGTCCGCGTGCCGATCCGCGAGATCATCCTCAGCGAAGGCGCCGGCGAGCCGAACCTGCCGGTGTACGACACGTCAGGTCCCTACACCGATCCGGATGTCACCATCGACGTCAACGCGGGTCTTGCGCGCGCGCGCATCGAATGGGTCAAGGAGCGCGGCGGCGTCGAAGAGTATGAGGGCCGCGACATCAAGCCGGAAGACAATGGCAATGTCGGTGCTTCCCATGCCGCCAAGGCCTTCACCGCGCACCACAAGCCGCTGCGGGGCGTTGGCGACCACATGATCACGCAGCTCGAATTCGCCCGCGCAGGGATCATCACCAAGGAGATGATCTACGTCGCGACTCGCGAAAATCTCGGCCGCAAGGTGCAGCTCGAACGCGCGGAAGCAGCAATCGCCGATGGCAACAGCTTTGGCGCCGCGGTGCCGGCGTTCGTCACGCCGGAATTCGTGCGCAGCGAGATCGCGCGGGGACGGGCCATCATTCCCTGCAACATCAACCATGGCGAACTCGAGCCGATGATCATCGGCCGCAACTTCCTCACCAAGATCAACGCCAATATCGGCAACTCGGCGGTGACCTCGTCGGTCGAGGAGGAAGTCGACAAGATGGTGTGGGCGATCCGCTGGGGCGCCGACACCGTGATGGACCTCTCCACCGGGCGCAACATCCACACCACGCGCGAATGGATCCTTCGCAATGCACCGATCCCGATCGGTACCGTTCCGATTTATCAGGCGCTGGAGAAGTGCGACGGCGATCCGGTCAAGCTGACCTGGGAACTCTACAAGGACACGCTGATCGAGCAGTGCGAACAGGGCGTCGACTATTTCACGATCCACGCCGGCGTGCGCCTGCCCTACATCCACCTCACCGCCAACCGCGTCACCGGCATCGTGTCGCGCGGCGGCTCGATCATGGCGAAATGGTGCCTGGCGCATCACAAGGAAAGCTTCCTCTACACCCACTTCGAGGAAATCTGCGACCTGATGCGCAAATACGACGTCTCGTTCTCGCTCGGCGACGGCCTCCGTCCGGGCTCGATCGCCGACGCCAACGACCGCGCGCAATTCGCCGAACTGGAGACGCTCGGCGAGTTGACGCAGATCGCCTGGAAGAAGGGCTGCCAGGTCATGATCGAAGGCCCCGGCCATGTGCCGCTGCACAAGATCAAGATCAACATGGACAAGCAGCTCAAGGAGTGCGGCGAAGCCCCGTTCTATACGTTGGGCCCGCTGACGACTGACATCGCGCCGGGCTACGACCACATCACCTCAGGCATCGGCGCCGCCATGATCGGCTGGTTCGGCTGCGCGATGCTTTGTTATGTGACGCCGAAGGAGCATCTGGGATTGCCGAACCGCGACGACGTCAAGGTCGGCGTCATCACCTACAAGATCGCGGCGCACGCCTCCGATCTCGGCAAGGGCCACCCCGCAGCTCAACTGCGCGACGATGCTTTGAGCCGCGCCCGCTACGACTTCCGCTGGGAGGACCAGTTCAACCTCGGCCTCGATCCGGAGACCGCCCGCGCCTATCACGACGAGACGCTGCCGAAGGAAGCGCACAAGGTCGCCCATTTCTGCTCGATGTGCGGCCCAAAGTTCTGCTCGATGAAGATCACGCAGGACGTGCGCGACTATGCGGCCACGCTGAACGATCCCGACAAGCGCGCGGTGGCCGGTGGCGGCGTCGGAATGTCGATGTCGGGCGTGATCGAGGACGGCATGGCAACGATGTCGCAGAAGTTCAAGGATATGGGCGGACAGGTGTATCTCGATGCGGAGAAGGTGAAGGAGAGCAATCGGGTGTTGTGAGGCATCCCCTACTCGTCATGCCCGGGCTTGACCTGGGACAGCCATCAAAAGTGAGAAGGGCCGGGTGAGAGCCAAGCCTTTTCTTGTGACACGCGGTTGTGATTCATATAGTTCAGCGATATCTGGGCGATGTGAGTTTAAGGAGCACCCCGCATATCGCTCCGCTCATGCGGGCTACATCGAAGCCCATGGGGCGTAGTCCGCCGCCTTGCTGCAATGGCTGCGCCTAGCTTGCCTCAGCATACGTCACTGCTACTTCTTGAACATATCCTCAAACAGCGCCTTGGCCCGATCCAAGCCTTCTTGCGTGAAGACCACCGACTTCACTTCCCTACGGGATTGTCGATCATGCCCTTGTCATGCAAGCGTCCGAGTACACCCCAGTCCATGCCTTTCCAGGCCCTGTAACCGTCGTGAAGCGTGAGATAGAGCAGCGCCAGCGCCGCGTCGTCGATCTTGTCGGTATCGAGGGCCATTGCGAACCTCCTGCTACAGCTGGTGACGGCATCGTAGTCGCGTTTGCGAGGCGTGCAACCTGGTCCGACGAGCTGAATGCCGCGCTTGAGGAAACCTCGTTCCGGGGTCTATTCTCGCACCTCCGCAAGTGCAAATGAGATTCGAAATGGCCGGAACCGACACCTTTATCTTTCGAGCCGCACTTCACGGCCGCGCGTCGATCTATCGGGCCATCGAGATCGATCCTGCAAAGTCGCTATACCTGCTGGCCGAAGCCATCGTTTCCGCGTTCGATTTCGATTTCGATCACGCCTTCGGCTTTTACACGGGGCTTACTCCCGCCAAAATTCACAAGGAATTTCCGAAATACGAGTTATTCGCGGATATGGGCGAGGCCGATCCGCAGGTCCTCGGCGTCAAGAAGACCAGAATATCACGGGCTTTCCCGGAAGTTGGGCATACATTGCTGTTTCTGTTCGACTACGGCGATGGATGGCATTTCCGGGTTGCCCTGAGTTCAATCGGGAAGAAGAGCGCGAACACCAGGTATCCGCGCGTTGTCGCCACGCATGGCGAAGCTCCTGCGCAATACCCGGATGTAGAGGATGGCGACCCCGACGACCGGGCGAGCGTTGCAATCAACCTCCTGACGGGTGAAAAAATACGATTTGGAAAATAGCAGGAAGCCTAGCCCGGATGATCGAAGCGACATCCGAGACCCAACAGTCGGCGATCATCATGTTGTTTCCCGCATCTCGCTACGCTCATGCGGGCTACAGCCCCCCTACTTCATCCTTTTATAAAAATTGCTCGCGCTGCCGCGCCCGCCGGCCACGCCCGGATTGGTGTTGACGAATTCGTCGGTTGTAAGCTTGTCGATCGTGCGGGTCTGTGCCTCACCCTGCCAATTCGGGAATGAGGATGACACGATATTGTAGGTGACGGTCTTCTTGTCCTCATCGACCGCATAGGTTCCGAACACCGACAGACTGCGCCGCATGATGTCAGCATATTCCTCCGGCGTACCGGTCAGGCGGTTGTTGGACGCGATTTTGGGCACGTCTCCCGCGACATGGATCTGCGCGAAGCGGCCATCGGCCGCGAAGATCAAAATGCCCTTGGGCGTCTCGCCGAACGGAAACGACTTCTTGCCATCGGGCGCCGTTACCTCGGCGACCACGAAATTCCAGGTGCCGACGATCTGGTCCTTGAGACTGTTCGCCGGTTGCGCGCAGGCGGCATCGGCCGACAGCGTAAGTGCGAGCATGACGGCAGCGACGGTCCTCAACTTCATGGCATCCCTCTCCCGGGTAGGTGTTGGCGAATGCTATCTCTTGCATCCCGTCGGCGCCATCGGAGGAATGCGCACAACGGCGCTTTCTGTTATGCTCGACGCCACGGTGCTCCAACCATCAGAGACCCCCATGCCCATCCAGCACTTCCCTCCCCCTGCCGGGATCAAATCCCCGCCGCTGTCGTTTGCCGCCCGCGTCGGCGATCTTCTCTTCATCTCCGGCATTCCCGGCTTCGACGACAAGGGTGCATTGCCCGACACGTTCGAGGCGCAGTTCGGGTTCGTCGTCACCAACATCAAGCGCATCCTCGATGAGGCCGGCGCGACCTTCAGCGATCTGGTCAAGGTCAACGTGCTGCTGACACGCGCGTCAGACGTCGCCACGATGAACGTGCTGTATGCGTCGGCGTTCGGACCGGCGCCCTATCCGGCGCGCACTACCTGCGTAGTGCAGGCGCTGCCTAACCCCGCGATGCTGATCGAGATCGAGGGCGTGGCGTCGTTGGCAAAGTGAGATCGCCCTCTCTCCTCCGTCATTGCCTGCGACAAACGCAAAGCGTTTGCGCAAGGGAGCGATAGCGACGAAGCAATCCATCTATCCGCGACGCCGCGCTATGGATTGCTTCGTGGAGCCTGTCATCGGGCGCGCATTCGCGCGACCCGTTGGCTCGCAATGACGGTGGAGAAACCCGCGCCATCCCGCTACTTCAGCGTAATCGCGAGCCCGCTCAGATCCGCGTTCGCCATCAGCCCGGTCTGCTGGCCGGCAAGCTCCAGCACCGCGCCCTTCTGGTTGGTCAGCACGATCGCGCGCGCGCCGCGGCCGACCGCGAGGCCTGCGCCGGCCGCGCCGTAGACGCCGGCGACATCGGACGGGCGGTTGATGTTGCTGACGCGACCGCGCAGCACCGTCTTCGAGCCGCCGAACACCAGGCCGTAGTCGATGCCGCCGGCGG
>JACDAG010000528.1 GCA_013695565.1 Bradyrhizobium sp. | reverse complement strand
AAGACCTATCGCCGCGCGAACGCCAGAATCAAATTGTTCGCCGGCATCGGCACGGTTTCGACCAAACCAAGCCCGACGCCTTCAGCCAATTTCACGACATCGGCGATATCGCGCACGCCCCATTCGGGATCGCGCTCGCGCAGGCTGCTGTCGAACACGGATTGCTGAGCGCGGTGTGCTTGCCGTCGCGCTTGAACGGGCCATAGAGGAACAGCCGGCCGTCGGGGCGCAGATAACGCGCCGCGCCCGCGAATAAGCCTTCCGCGACTTGCCAGGGCGCGATGTGGATGACATTGGCGCAGAACACCGCGAGCAATTCCGAAGGCCCGCTGCCGTCCTGCATCGCAGGAGACCATACGGGGTCGCTGAGATCGATCCGCATCTCGCCGCGGATATTCGGCAAGCCGGCCTGTGCGCGCCACGCCGCAATGCTTTTCAGATGCGCGTCGTTGAAATCGCTCGGCCACCAGATGATGTCGGGGGTGTGGCGGGCGAAATGCACGACATGCTGACCGGTGCCGCTGCCGGCCTCCAGCACGTCGCCGGATTTGCCGGCGAGGAATTTCTGCAGCACCGCCCAGATCGGCGCGTGGTTGCGATGGAATGCCGCCGCATCTAACCGGCCGTCGGCTTCAACTTGCTGGCCGGCGCTTGCGAATTCGGAACGATGCTCAGCCACGACAGATCTTCACTTGATATCGCCGCAATAGATTTCCTTGAGCACCCCGAGAAGCTTCAAGGCGCGCGCATCGGCGACGCGATAATGCAGCGTCTGCGAGGTCCGCCGGAACACGACCAGCCCATCGGCGCGCAGTTTTCCAAGATGCTGCGACAGGGCCGACTGACTGAGTTTGACGACATCGACGAGGTCGCCGGCCGTCATCTCGCCACGCACGGCGAGAAAGCACAGGATCAGCAGGCGCTTTTCGTTGGCCATCAATTTCAACAGCCGCGCCGCATCGCCGGCCTGTTTTGCAAGCTTCTTCAGGTCAGCCTCGGCATCCGGCCCGGCGTCGCGAGGTATTTTCTTCTCTGTCGCTGTGGCTGCTCTCATTGCATCAAATCCAGGATATTCTTCCGTGCCTGCGAAGCACATCTATCATACTACCGCGGCAGCTATTCTTTAGCATTGACTAAATTAGTGAACGCCGATAGACCCGCTAAAAAAGCAACAAATGATGCGGCCATGTGGCGGCAAGGGGAATGAAACGTGCGGCCTGATCTCTGGCGCAGCATATCTCTACTGTCGAAGTCCGGCGCGGACACGCGGCTCGGCCGGCGTTCCCTGCTGGGGCTCGGCGCCGCGCTGACCGGCAGCCTGGCGCTCGGCCCAAAACAAGCACATGCAGAGCCCTCACCGGCTTCGCCGCCTGCGGACGCGCCTTGGTCGCAATCAATCGGGCCCGGCGTGGTCGACCGGCCCTATGGTCGGCCCGCCGATACCGAGGCCGGGGTCATCCGGCGCAACGTACCCTGGCTGACGGCCGGCACCGAGTCCTCCATCAGCTTTTCGCCGCTGCAGGATCTGCACGGCATCATCACGCCGAACGGCCTGTTCTTCGAGCGCTATCATGCCGGGCGGCCGGACGTCGATCCGGACCAGCACAAGCTCATGATCCATGGCCTGGTCGAGCGGCCGCTGCTTCTATCCATGAAGGACATCGTCCGTTTTCCGTCCGTGACCCGGATCCATTTCATCGAATGCCCGGCCAACGGCGGCATGGAATGGCGCGCCGCGCAATTGAACTCGCTGCAGTTCAATCACGGCATGATCTCCTGCGCGGAATGGACCGGGGTGCGGCTGTCGACCCTGCTGGAAGAGGTCGGGATCAAGAAGGAGGCGAAATGGGTGATGGTCGAGGGCGCCGACGGCGCGCACATGAACCGCAGCCTGCCGCTCGACAAATGCCTCGACGATTGCCTCGTGGTCTACGCGCAGAACGGCGAGGCGCTGCGGCCCGAACAGGGCTATCCGCTGCGGCTGGTGGTGCCGGGCTGGGAAGGCAATGTCAGCATCAAATGGCTGCGCCGGATCAAGCTCGGCGACAAACCCTGGCATTCCCGCGAAGAGACCTCGAAATATACCGACCTGATGCCGGACGGCACCTCGCGCGGCTTCACCTGGCTGATCGACGCCAAATCCGTGATCACGTTCCCCTGCCCGGAAAAACCGCTCGATCGCCCCGGCCTCTATGAAATCAGGGGATTGGCGTGGACCGGAAACGGCAAGGTAAGGCGTGTCGACGTCTCGACCGATGGCGGCGTCAACTGGCAGAGCGCGCGGCTGCATGAGCCGGTGCTGTCGAAGGCGCTGACGAAATTCACCTTGCCATGGCGCTGGGACGGCGCGCCGGCGCTGCTGGAATCCCGCGTCATCGACGAGACCGGCTATGTACAGCCGACGATCGCGCAACTGCGCAAGCAACGCGGCACGAATTCAGTCTATCACAACAATTCGATCCAGACGTGGCAGGTGAAGCCGGACGGGAGCGTGTTCGATGTCCAGCTCGTCTAGGCGCATCCTGCTGCTCTGCGCGGGAATGCTCGCCGCCGGCACCATCGCCTGCGTCGCTGAGCCCGGATATTACGGCTATGGCGAGCGGCCGACGCCCGAGCAGATCGCGGGCTGGGACATCGATGCGCGTGGCATAGACGGTGTCGGGCTGCCGCCGGGCCGCGGCAATGTGCACAAGGGGGCGGAGGTCTATGCCGAGCAATGCGCGGCCTGTCATGGAACTTTCGGTGAAGGCGAGGGCCGGTTTCCCAAGCTCGTCGGCGGCGCCGGGACCCTCCGGGACGACCGGCCGGAACTGACGGTCGGCAGCTACTGGCCGTTTGCGCCGACCCTGTGGGACTACATTAACCGCGCCATGCCGATGCCCGCACCGCACACATTGTCAGCCGATGACGTTTATGCTTTGACCGCCTATATTCTGAACCTGAACGACATCGTGCCAAATGAATTCGTCGCCGATCGGGAAAGCTTGCCGAAAGTCAAAATGCCCAATCGCGATAATTTCCTCTGGATCGACCCCAGACCCGATACGATGGCCAAACCGTGCATGAACGGATGCGCCGACCCCGCCGACATCAGGATCGCGTCGACGGCGGAAGGCAAGAAGCTGACGCCGCGCACGACCGGACCGCTCGATACGATGCAGCAGAGATAGAAATTACAGGAAAAATCCTTGACCAACATCTCTTCGAGGAAAATGGGCTTGATCCCGGCGATGCTGCTGGCGCTGTCGATCGGCGCGGCCGCGGGTCCCGCTCTCGCCCAGCCCGCGACGGCGGAAGGCCAGAAACTGGCGTTCGACCGCGGCAAGGGCAATTGCCTGACCTGTCATGCCATCAAGGGCGGCGAATATCCAGGTACGCTGGGGCCGGAACTGGTCGACATCAAAAGCAAATACCCCAATCGCGATGAGCTCGTCGCGATTCTCTTCGACGAAACCAAACGCAATCCGCTGACCGTGATGCCTCCGTTCGGACGAAACCGGATTTTGACCGACAAGGAAATCAGCGCGATCGTGGATTTCCTGCAAACATTGTGACGGCGCGCCTTTCAGGAGACTTTCTGATGAGAAATAATGACAACGGATTTTCGGCCACGCGGCGCCTGATCCTGCAAGGCGCGGGCGCGGCGGCGCTGGTCGGGCTTGGCAGTTCTTTTGGCAATCTTCCGTTTGGCTTCGCGCCGGCAAACGCTGCCAACGACAAATATCCGGACGAAGCGTTCAAGGCGAAGAGCGACGCCGACGCGATCAAGGCGCTCTATGGCAAGACCGCGGAAGCCTCCGACAAGGTGAAGGTGGATGCGCCCGAGATCGCCGAGAACGGCGCGGTGGTGCCGGTATCGGTTACGACCACACTGGCTGACGTGACCTCGATCTCGTTCCTGGTGGCCGAGAACCCGGTGGCGCTGGTCGCCTCCTACAAGATTCCGGCCGGCACGATGGCCAACGTCGCCAACCGCATCAAGATGGCGAAGACCAGCAACGTGATCGTCGTCGTTGAAGCCGGCGGCAAGCTCTACAGCGCCACCAAGGAAGTCAAAGTCACCGTCGGCGGCTGCGGCGGTTAAGACACAAATAGTCAAGGGATCGAACACATGGCATCGACCATTCGCGTGCGCGCCACATCATCCGGCGAGACCACCGAAGTGCAGGCCCTGATCCAGCACCCGATGGATTCCGGCTTCATCAAGGATTCCAAAGGCGAGATCATTCCGCCGCATTTCATCCAGCAACTGACCTTCGAATATGACGGCAAGCCGGTATTCACGGCCGACTGGGGCGGCGGCGTCTCCAAGGACCCCTATGTCAAGTTCGTCTTCAAGGGCGGCAAGAAGGGCGACGAGCTGAAAGTGAGCTGGGTCGACAACAAGGGCGCCACCGACACGACCACGGCGAAGATTCAATGAAGCTGCGGATCAGAATACGGCTTGCAAAGGCGGCGTTCGGGCTGGTCCTGCTGGCGTTCGCCGCACCTTCCGTATTCGCCGCCGACAAGGTCGATCCGGTGGCGGATGCCAAGGCATTCAAGAAATTCTTCTACGACAAATTCCCCAAGCTGAAGCCGGAGGATTTCGTCAACGGCCCCTATTCGATGAACGAAGACCTCTACAAGCAGTGGCAGGAAAAGGAACAGTTCCCGCCCTACGAGTTCTCGCTCGAACTGGGCAAGGAGATGTTTTCCAAGCCGTTCAAGAACGGCAAGACCTATGGCGACTGCTTTGCCAATAAAGGCATCGGCGTCCGCCAGGACTTCCCGTATTTCGACGACAAGGAAGGCAAGGTCGTCACGCTGGAGCTGGCGCTGAACCGCTGCCGCGAGGCCAATGGCGAGCCGGCGTTCTCCTATGTGCGCGACGAGATGGCGGCGCTGACCGCCTACATGGCCTTCACCTCGCGCGGCAAGCCGTTCGACATCAAGATTCCGAACGATCCGCGCGCGCTGGCGGCTTATGAAAACGGCAAGGAATATTTCTATACGCGGCGCGGCCAGCTCAATTTCTCCTGCGCCACCTGCCATGTGCAGAGCCCGGGCGAGAAGGTCCGCACCGAAGTGCTGGCGCCGGCGCTCGGCATTCTCAACGCGATGCCGATCTATCGTTCGGAATGGAGCGGCATGGGCACCAC
>JACDAG010000484.1 GCA_013695565.1 Bradyrhizobium sp. | reverse complement strand
GTGACCTCGACCCTGTCCTACCGCTTCAACTGGGGTGGTACCGCGGTCGTCGCCAAGTACTGATCGACATACTGATCTCTGCTAAGTCAGCAGCTCAAAAGCCCCGGCATCGTCCGGGGCTTTTTTGCGTCTGAAGGAAACTGCTTCCCAACAGATCCGGCCGAACCACGTCAGGGGTCACTTCTTATCTCATCTCGACCGTCGCCTTTAGCGAGCGATACGCCCGGAGCAACCGACCCCCGATCTCCAACCAGTCCTGCTCGGCCATCGCCTGCCCCCTCGCGTCACGATAGGCCATCGCCTCGGCGCGCAGGACGCAAGATTCAAGCATCGCGGCATCGTCTGGAGGTTTGTCATAGGTGATGGCGGCGACGCGCGCGACCGTCACGCCATAGTCGCGCGGGCTGACCTTCTCGCGCCTCGCCTGCCACCAATCGAGTTCAAGACGCGCGGCCTCGAAGCCGCCGGGCACAGCTGAAGCGGTAATAGGTCACAAGCCCCGGAAGCGCGGCGTTGGCCGCCTCCCGCGACCGAGTCGGCTGGAAGGGTCCGCGCGGCCTGTACGGCAGCCAGCGCGATCCGCGCATGGAAGCACCTCTGGGACCGCGTCTGCCGGTACCGCCTCTTGCGGCGCCCGGCGGCATCGTATTCGATTGCAAACTACGGTCATCCGTGGCGGCGGTTTCGCGGGTGGCCGCCAACCGCGCAGGCATAGCGGGGCAACGAGGGGGATCCATGGCCAGAGCATTCTTGATCGTTGGATTTCTCGCGCTCGCGATCGGCTTGCTATGGATCGGCCAGGGCACCGGCGCGGTCACCTGGCCGCGTTCGAGCTTCATGATCAACCAGTTGCAATGGGCCGGCTATGGCGCGGTGCTCGGCGCCATCGGCCTGATGCTGATCTGGCAAAGCAAGGGTGGACGCTAGATGTCTTCCAGTGAAAGCCTGCCCCGGACTTGATCCGGGGTGGACACCGGTTCGCGTCAAGAAAACGCGTCAAATCAAAAGCGTGGACCTCCCACCACAACCAACGGAACAACAACAATGAAAACAGGACTATTCGATCTGAAGGGCAAGGTCGCCATCGTCACCGGAGGCAATGGCGGCATCGGGCTCGGCATGGCCCGCGGAATGGCGGACGCCGGTGCGGCGATCGCGATCGTCGGGCGCAATGAAGCCAAATCGGTTGCCGCAGCCGCCGAGCTCGAACGCAGCGGCGCCAAGGCGATTACGGTGGTCGCCGACGTCACCGACAAGGCGGCCGTCGATGCCATGGTTGCGCGCGTCACAAGCGAACTCGGGCGGATCGACATCCTCGTCAACAATGCCGGCATCAGCATCCGCAAGCCTCCGCACGTGCTCGATCTCGCCGAATGGAACAGCGTGATCCAGACCAACCTCACCAGCGCCTTCCTGTGCTCGCAGGCGGCATACCCTGCGATGAAGCAAGCCGGCGGTGGCAAGGTCATCAATATCGGTTCGATGATGTCGATCTTCGGCGCCAGTTTTGCGTCGGCCTATGCGGCCAGCAAGGGCGGCATCGTCCAGTTCACGCGCGCCTGCGCGGTGGCCTGGGCTCCGGACAACATCCAGGTCAATGCCATTTTGCCCGGCTGGATCGATACCGACCTTACCCGGGGTGCCCGCGCACAGATCGACGGCCTGCACGACAAGGTGCTGGCGCGCACGCCGGCGGCACGCTGGGGCGTGATCGACGATTTCGCCGGCATTGCGGTGTTTCTATCTTCGCCGGCATCCGATTTCGTCACCGGCACCGCGATCCCGATCGACGGCGGTTTCTCGGTCATGGGGTAACGCCGAAATCGTTCGTATGCACTCCGACGACGAAAAAGGCCCCGGACATGCCGGGGCCTTGGTTCGTTGCAGTGAAACTCAGTACCGCGCGACCAGCGGCGCGCCCCACTTGTAGCTCAGACGGACAACGGCCGACTGAATGTCGCGGGGTTTTGCATCGAAGGTGTAGGTGCCGGCCGAGACACCCGCGAGCTGATAGCTCTTCCGCTCGAAAGCCGAATAGTCATATTCGAGTCCGACGATCCAGTTCTGGGTGATGCCGTATTCCCAACCGGCGCCCACGGTCCAGCCATTGTGCCATTGGGTCTGCGAGCCCGAACCCGTCGTCGGAACCAAGTCGACCACCGACAGGCGGTTGTTCACGCCGGCATAACCGCCCTTCACGTAGAACAGATTGTTGCTCACGGCATACCCGGCGCGACCCGTGATCGTCGCCATCCAGTCGGTACGCCAGCTGAACCGATCGTCAAGGCCGAAACCGAACACGTTGTTCAGCACGGTGCCGCGATTGTTGAGACCGGAAAGCGCGCCCTCAAGACCGAACACGTAGTTGCCGGCCTGCCAGTTGTAGCCGATCTGTCCGCCGCCAAAAACGCCAGATCCGTGCTGACGGAAACCCTGACCCGGAGAAAGGTCACCGAAGATCGTGGTATTGGCGGTGTTGATCCATTGCTGATTGGTCCAGGCACCACCGACATGACCGCCGACATAGAAGCCTGCCCAGTTGAAGATCGGATCGATGTAGGGAGCCTGGGTGTAAGGCCGTGCCCCGAGATCGGCAGCCGACGCAGCGCCAGCGCCGAGCGCGGCAGTGAATGCGAGCGTGGCGATCAGTTTTGATTGGATCATTTTTGCACCCGTTGATGTTGATGGGCGCAAGCCTTGATCGAGAGAAACTTACCAATTCGAAATCGATATCGTTAACGACATCGAATCTCGGCGAGCGATCTCGAATCGTCGAACGCTGTTGCCGCCATGCAACTTTACTGAACTCATTTAACGGGCCGTTATCCTTGATAAATTCGTACATGCAGGAACGCCGTGCGCTGCTGCCTGCCTGAATTTGAAACCGCGCGTACGAACGGATAGCGCGCTTTTCCGCGGGACTCCCTGATCGGGATAGGGGGGAGCCTCACGGCTCCACCCCTCCCACACCACCGGACATACGGGTCCGTATCCGGCGGTTCAGTGGATTATGC
>JACDAG010000480.1 GCA_013695565.1 Bradyrhizobium sp. | reverse complement strand
AGCCAGGATAGCCCGGCCGCCCCGAGGCCGCCGAGGTCACCAGCATGTCGCCTTCGAGCTGCAGGCCGGACGCCGGGGCGCCGTACAGGAAACGCCCATCGACCTTGAGTTCTACGGGAACTTCAGCCTTTATGATCTTCTCTTTGCTGGAGATATTGAATTCGATCCGTTCCGGGATGTAATCCTCGACCATGAAGGTGGTTTCGCCCACCGACGTCCCCTTCGGATCGGTGAAGGCACGCACCCGCCAGGTCCCGGTCGGGACTGCGGAATTGAGCGGTACCACCATGCTGCGGCCGCCGGCGCCTTGGTCGGGCAGCACGGCGCGGCGGAATTCGACCCCATCCGGACGCTCGATCACCAGCGTCAGCGGCCCGCCGGACATGGCGTTGCCCTGCCCGTCGCGCAGCAGCGCGGTGAGATAGACGGTCTCGGTGGAGCGGTAGACCCCGCGCTCGGCATAAACGAAGGCATCGGCGCCGGCAGGGACCACCCGGCCGGAGACGCCGCGGTCGGTGAGGTCGAATGCGTTGGTCTTGAGGCTGAGGAAAGCGTAGTCCGACTTCTCGCTCGCGACCGTCAGCAAGGCCGGCGACAGGCCGCCCTCGCCGCGCGCCAATCCCGCCTCAAACAGCACTTGGCCGGAATCGTCGGTCTTCCGCGTCGCCAGAATCTCGTTGTTGCGGGCGACCAGCCGGACCTCGGCCTTGCCGACGGCCTCGGTCGAAGCCAGCGAATTGACGAAGACATGGATGCCGTCATTGCCGGAAAATGCGGACAGCCCCATGTCGGAGACGATGAACCATTGCGTCGCCAGCCTGCCGTCCTCGTCGCTGCCGGGGCCCTTGGCGGTCGCGGTCATCACGTAGACGCCGGGTTGCAGGTCGCCGAGCGCCTGGTCGACCGGGAAAGCGGTAATGACGTCCTGGTTCAGCGTGGTGGCGGTAGCGAGTTCGCCGGTCCAGACCTTGACGCCCTTCTCGTTGCCGAGGTCGCCGAGTTGATAGCTCGACAGCGTCTTCTGGAAGTCGCTGTCGATCACCGTGTTGATCAGATTGCGGTCGCCGATCCGGAACACGTTGACGTTCACGGCAGGCGTATTGACGCTGACCAGCGGGATGCCGCGCTGGCCGGTACGCGGCAGCACATAGGCGCGGCCGGTAAAGCGCACGAACGGCTTGCGGTCGCGCACATAGACGTTGAATTCGGCCGATTTCGGCAGGGTTTCTTTGACCGTGGACGGCAGGCCGGCGCGCAGATTGATGTTGTAGCGCTCGCCGTGCTTCAGGCCGTCAACGCACAGCTGCTTGCCTTCGGCCGAGAGTGCCGGCTTGTCGGTGCCGGCCAGCGCCAGGAACGGCGCAAAATCGACGCGCTTGGCGAGATCCTCGGAAAACTGGAAGCAGGCCCGCGGCGACGCGCCGTCGGAGTCCACGGTATAATCCAAGAGACGAAAACCGTGCTCGTCGCGCATCTTCTCATATTGGCCGCGCACCTCGGCGACCTCGCGCATGTCGAGCGACAGCCGCAGCGCATCCAGCGCCGGACGCCAGAGCTTGCGGTCGGACATCGCCCGGCCGAGTACGGCCAGCGCATCCGCCTCCTCGGCCGGGTTACCGGCGCGCTGATAGGCGATGTAGGCCGCGGTCGAAGCCCGCTCCAGCAGGAAGGTCTGCTCGCTCGAGCTTGCGGAGCGAATCTGGAAGATGGTCTTGGCGAGCTTGAGCCAGTTGGCGGTGTCTTCCGGCGTTGTGGCCGCGATCTGCCCAAGGATTTGCAGGCCGGTGCGGAAATCAGCGCGCTTGAAGGCGGTATCGGCATCGGTCCGCAGCGTCGCGGAGGATTTGGCGACCGGCCCCGCTTCGCTCTTGATCTGGGCTTCCAGCTTCACGGCTGAATCGGCGAGATCGTCGCGTTTGAAGGCTTTATCCGCGGCGTGTGCCGTCACCAGGCCAAGCGCCATCGTGGCGCAAACGACTGCGGCGCGAACCAAACCGATCATGATGGAGCTCCCTGCGCGGACAACAGCCGCGTAAGTTGAGAAATGGGCGCGAAAAGGTGACGGACTGATGGCGATGGACAGGGCTTGCGAAAAAGTCGCATGCGGCATGGCTCAGGCAGTCCACGGGTCTCAGGCCGCGTCGGCGGGGTTACCGGCGCAGCAATGAGTGATGGGCGGACCGAAGGCAATGGCCCGCCTCCTGGCTTTGTCGCGGCCTGAACGAAATCGGTTCGGAACGGGCTTGGCTCGGAAGCGGATTTTTCATATTGGCAGTGCTAAGAAGACTGCAACGGTCCCATAGCTCAACTGGATAGAGTAACGGATTTCTACTCCGTGGGTTGCAGGTTCGAATCCTGCTGGGATCGCCAATATTTTCAATATGATACGTGGCTCGATTGTGCGAAACTCGGGCCTCATTCCAGGGCTGCTAAAACCTTTTTAACGTCGAGCTTTACCGACCAGCATTTTAGAATTTTTTCCGATGGAATATCGCGGCAAGAATTACCTGATTTTCGAAGGCGACGAACCAAATTCGTGGAGATGGGCCGTGACGCTTGACGACGTCACCACGAAAACGGGGGAAGCCAGGACGCGCAGCGCGGCCGTTACCGAGGTCGTGCTAGCCGTCGACCGGGCGCTTTCAAAACTGAATGCGCCCCGCTGAGCGCCGGCGCAGCGCTAACTCTCCCGCCGCGCGCTCGGCGACTCGCTGGCGACGCGAACCGCGATCGCCTGGGCGTGTTTCAGCCGGGTGCAGGTGGTCCAGACGTACGCCAGCCGGCTACACTGCCAATCCGGACCAAGGGCAGCACTTGGGACTGGCTTCGGATAGACCAGTCCGATCGCGACGACGACGGCGACACAGGCCAGCGACGCCATCGCCGCCAGACAAGCGAAGCCTTTAGGGGTCCACCAATTGTGGATCATGGCCGTCACTCCTGTTTAAGTACCTGCCGCACCATAGGACCGCGCTCACCATCCTCCTGTGAGCGAATTCACACGTTTCCGGCTTTCGGGTGCGACCGATCGTGACAGCGGGTTCCACGTGGCGTCGCCTCACTGTGTGCGGACAGCGACCATGCTCAGCAGGCAGCGCTCACGTCTTTCGCCGCTCACGCCGGATCTATTCTGCAACACTCGCAGGATAAGATACGACGCAATGGGCATAACTCCCGCAAATCCGTTGCGCGCGTGCAGGCGTTGATTGACAGTATTTTTTTTGAGAAGCGCGTGCGCGGGGCGTGCCATGAGTAAGCAGGATGCGGGCTACGACCACCATCGGTACAAGAAACTGCTGGCGGAAGCGGTGGACGATACCAAGCGACTCGAACTGATCGATCTGATGATCCGGGAGGGCGCGCGGGACAAGCTTGAAGCCCAGCGGACCTCCGATCGCGTGGCGATGACGGCCGTGACGGTCGCGAAAATTCTCGGCCCGGGCGGACGCCGCGACAGTTCAAGGTTCGACTAGAACACCGCCGGGACGGCTTTGGGCCGTGGAACCGGATTCGGCTGGGGCAAGCTGTTGACGCCCCTTTCGCAAGCCGCCGTCAGCGTATCCATTCAGCGTCGGTTCGGTCGTCTGCGGTTCGCGGAAATCTCCCGTTTGCCGCCATCGGCGCTGGCATTTTGTCGCCGGTTCACTTAACAGAAGCGCAAACCGGCACTTTCCCGCGTCTCACAACCCTTAATGAAAACGACAAGGCCCTTTTTATGAGTTTCAAGGAACCGAGCTTCGCCGACCGCCAAAAGGCCGCCCAGCAAGCGAAGCAGAATATCCTGAACAAGTTCAAGGCCCAGCCCGGCCCCGACGATCCCGAGGTCAAGCAGCGCGCGGCCGAACGCGAAGCGCAGGCCGCCGCCCGCGCCAAGGCCCGGGAAATCCGCGACGCTGCCAAGGCGGAAGAGAAGGCGCGCGAGGCCGAAGCTGCAGCTGCTGCCGCTGCCCAACTCGTCCGCGAAAAAGAAGAAGAGGCCGCCAGGGCGGTAGCCCTCGAGGCCGAAGCGAAAGCCAAGCGCGACGCGCGCTATGCGGCCCGCAAGGGCGGCGGGAAAGGCAAGAAGAAGTAACGGGACCGTTCTGGACGCCGACATCCGGCCCGGAAAAGACAGGCCCGCCTCGTCGCGAGGCGAGCCTGATTGAAGCAACCGCGACTAGATCTTCTTGATCCCGTCCTTCGTCAGACTCAAAACCTGCAAAACAACCCCATGCAAAGTAAGAATGGGGCCCCGGTTCGCAGCGCGCGTGCGGCCCGACGACCGGCTCGTTGAAGCATCCGGGCCTAGGCACATGGCAACGGCTGCGAGCGATCGCAAAGGTGCTATCGGACGTATTGTTGACGGACTCTTCTGCGAAGCCGTGCCCGCTCCGATGTGTGCAATGCAGCAAACATTGAATAGGGGACCGGAAACAGGACCTGCCGGCGTGCATCGCCTGGCGGACTGCCTCCAACTATCAGACTAGGGAACCTCGGGCGAAGACCGGCTAGACTGCGCTCAACGCCGGCCTTGGACACGCCGACCAAGAACAGAATAAAGGGGAGAAATCATGCTCACACGCCGCCACATCCTCGCGTCCGCACTTGCCGCGCCCACCATCCTCCGCTTCGGCACGGGCACCGCCCACGCCGCAACGACACTGAAAATCTCGCATCAGTTTCCCGGCGGCACCATCGACAAGGGCGATTTCCGCGACCGGCTGTGCCGGACCTTCGCGCAGGAAGTGGCCAGGCGCAGCGGCGGCGAGATCGCGGCCGAAATCTATCCGAACTCCTCGCTGATCAAGACCAACGCGCAATTCTCGGCGATGCGCAAAGGCGCGCTCGACATCAGCCTCTATCCCCTGCCCTATGCCGGCGGCGAATTGCCGGAAACCAATATCGGCCTGATGCCGGGCCTGGTTTCGACCTACGATCAGGGCCTGCGCTGGAAGACGCAGCCGGTCGGCAAGGCGCTGACGGATTTCCTCGCCGACAAGGGCATCGTCCTGTTGAGCTGGGTCTGGCAGGCCGGCGGCGTCGCCAGCCGCTCCAAGCCGATCGTCGCGCCCGAAGACGCGAAGGGCCTCAAGGTTCGCGGCGGTTCGCGCGAGATGGACATGGTGCTGCAGACCGCGGGCGCTGCCGTGCTCTCGGTGCCATCCAACGAACTCTATGCGGCGATGCAGACCGGCGCCTGCGATGCCGGCATCACCTCCTCCACCAGCCTGATCTCGTTCCGCCTCGAGGAGGTCGCGAAGTCGCTGACCTCGGGCGCGGGCGCATCCTACTGGTTCATGCTGGAGCCGCTGATGATGTCGAAGGCGATCTTCGACAAGCTGCCCAAGAACCAGCAGGACATCATCCTGGCCGTCGGTACCGAACTGGAAGCCTTCGGCAAGAAGGGCGCGCAGGACGACGATGTCGAGGTCGCCAAGGTCTATGAGAAGGCCGGCGCCAAGGTCAGCGCGCTGGATGCGGCGACCGTCGGCAAATGGCGCGACATCGCGCGCGACACCGCGTGGAAGGACTACAGCGCCAAGACGGCGACCTCAGCCAGCCTGCTGAAGCTCGCCAGCGACGTCGCCGCCTGATGCACGGTCCGCTGGGGGATCAAGATGGC
>JACDAG010000458.1 GCA_013695565.1 Bradyrhizobium sp. | reverse complement strand
GCCTGGTACCAGGCGGCGGGATTTTCGCGGCGCACATCCTCCAGCGTGATCAGCGAGGAGGCGGAGAGGATCATCGGCACGTTTTCGGTGGCACCCGCCCGCGCCAGCACGATGTCGCCGCGATAGGCGCATAGCGCGGAAGAGCCCATCGGCGGAATGCCGAACGGCGAGGCGTAGCTCTTGCCGAACAGCGTGGTGGTCTGGTCGCGGCCGGAGACGTCGTTGAGCACGCGCGGCACGAAACCATATTCATCGAACGCCCGGCGGTTGTCGCGGACCGCAGCGTCGCTCTCGGCGCCGCCCGAAATATAGCCGTAGAGGAACTTCGGAATTCGTCGCCGCGCCGTTGGCTCGAAATCGTCGAGCGACAGATAGCGCTTCATCGCGCGCGGAACCGCACTCTGAGCGCGGGTCACGGTTGCGGGCGGGGCGGTCAGGTTAGCGGATTTGTCGAGCACGGCGGAGCTTTCGCTGTTCTTGGTTATTGTCGGGGCAATACGCTATCGTCTGGCAGGCGGTGCTGCAAATTTGCTCTTGTTGATGGACTGACTGAGATCGATCAACATTTTTCGCGCCTCGTTCAGCGCCGCGTCGGACTTCTTGTCGAAACTCTCGATCAGTTCGCGCATCGAAATCACGGTCGGCAGCAGCTCGCCGCCATATTTGTCGCTGCCGAGACCGCCGAGGAAATCCTTGGTCTTGGTCAGGGCGCTGTCGACGGAGGCGATGCTGGAATCGGCGGCGCTGATGATGCTGGTGATCCGCTCGCCATTGCCGGACAACGAGGCCGTGAACGATTCAAAGTTGCGCAGCGTATCCTTTACCGCGACCTCATTGTCGGCGATGATCTTGTCGACGTTGCGCAGCGCCACGCGGATTCTTTCCTGCATGTCCAGCAACCCTTCCGGGTCAGCGGTCAGTTCGGGAATGCCGTCGGCGCCGAGCGGCGGCGGGTCGACCGTGCCGCCGGTAAAGGAGATCGCGGCGATGCCGGTGAGGCCCTGGAATTCGAGGCCGACCTGGGTATCCCTGCGCACGGGGGTGTTGCCGTCGATCATCGTGAGCACGACGACGCGGTGCGGGTGATCCAGTTTCAGCGACACCACTTCGCCGACCCGGACGCCGGCGAAATTCACGCTGCCGCCCTTGCGCAGGCCGGAGGCGGAGCCTTCGAAAATCACCCGGAACGGCGTCTTCTGCTTATTGCCGGCGATTTTCTGATAGGCGAGGAACGAGCCGAGCGACCCGGTGATCAACGCCAGGGTCAAGGTTCCGATCATCAGATTGCTGGCACGCGCCATCGGCGAAATCCCGCGAAGCAGGTCCAACAGATAGCGGATTTGCCGCTTCAAGTCACCGCAGGCGGCGGGCCGCTATTGGGAGTTTGGGGCTTTCGCGATGCCACAAAAACCCCGGTCAGGACCAGCGCAAAGCCGATGAAATGGAAGGCTTGCGGGTGCTCGCCGAGGAACACGATCGACATCGCGGTGCCGAACACCGGCATGAGGTGGAAAAAGGGCGCGGCGCGGTTGGCGCCGATCAATTGCACCCCGCGATTGAAGCAGAGATAGGCGACCGTCGAGGGAAACACCGCGACGTAAAACAGCGTCAGCAGGTTCGTGCGGTCGATCACCATCGCGGGGCGCGACACCAGTTCCCAGATCAGCACCGGAATCAGGCACGCCGCGCCGGCGCCGAAGGTGAAGGCGACAAACGACAGGCCGTGGATGGCGGGGCGCTTCAACGACAGCACCGAATAGAGCCCGAAGATCACCAGTGCCACGACGATGATGAGGTCGCCCCGGTTGAACTCGATGTTCTTCAATGTCGTCAGATCGCCGTGCAGCAGGATCACCAGCACGCCGGTCAGCGACACTGCGATCCCGGCAGCCTGCGCCACCGTCAACCGTATGCCGAGCAGGACCAGCGACCAGCTGGCGATGAAGAGCGGACCCGCCGATTGCAGCAGCAGCGTGTTCAGCGCCTGGGTGTGTTCGAGCGCCCAATATTGCAGGGTGTTGAACGCGCCGACGCCGGTGAGGGAGAGCACGATCATGATGCCGAGACGGGAGCGGATCGCCGCCCAGTCGCGCACCAGATGTTTCCAGGCAAAAGGAAGAATGATCAGGAATGCGAACGACCAGCGCAGGAACGACAGCGTTACCGGCGCGATATGTCCGGCGGCCAGCCGCCCGACGATGGCGTTGCCGGCCCAGCACAGCGCGGTGATGCTGAGCAGCAGATAGGGCTGGTTGGCGATCCAGTTAGCAGGACTCGCGGGCGCGTTGGGTTCGGAGGCAGACATTCGGAAAGCAAGGCCCGGTTCATGACGCCGCGGCCCGCCCGGTGATCGACGCCGGGCCGGAGTGATCGCCCGGCATGCGTCACAGACACCGATTTGCCGGGTTCCTCAATGGGGCAGATGCATCGCGACCATGCACGGAAGCGTTTTCCAGCGAAGTGGGAACCGGTTCGCGTGAAGAAAACGCGTCAAACCAAAAGCGGCGCGACCAATTCTGGTCGGTTCCTAGCCGGCGTTGTCGGGGGGAGCGGCCTGACGTTTGACGATCTGCTCGGCGAGCTGGATCAGCATCCGCTTGGCATTGTGATCCCGTAACTCGCGAAACAGCCGCAGCAGGCGCAATTCGAGCAGCGCCTGCATCGTTTCGGATTCGGCCGGAGAGCAATCGGGCTTGCGCGCCGCAGGCGCCACGCCCTGGAACAGATCGGGGGAGACGCCGAGCGCGTCCGCCACCTGCATCAGACGGCCGACATCGGCACGGCCCGCGCCGTTGCCGGATTTCGGCGCCGGGCCGGGGCCGCCGAGGACTTCCGCAAGATCATCCTGCGAAAGCCCGAGCGCGAGCCATCGCGCCTTCACCAGCTGATCGATGTGCCCGTCGGTGGAATCGCTCATTGCTTCGCTCAGCCAATTTTGGATCGTGTTTCTTTCATGAAACCAGCGAACAAATTCACCAGCGGCTCGCCTTTGTAGGATTTCTGCAGATCATCGGGATGAATGAACTCGTCACGGAACCAGGGATATTTGCGGCCGTCGAACGCCTGGATGGTCCAGTCGATCAGTTGCTTGACGCGCGGAATCCGCTTCGCATCGGGATGATAGGTGAGCCAGATATCGAGCGAGAATTTGATGTCGAGTTCGAGTGGAATCAGGGGCCCGGCGATCGCCGGAATGTAGGTCGGCAGCCAGCCGATGCCGGCACCTTTGGCGACAGCCCAGACATGCGCGCTGGAGACGTTGTTGCGCATCGCGACGAAGCCGACCTGTGGCCGGCCGGCGTGCAGGTCGTACATGTGTTGCGCCTTGGTCTGGTCGGCATCCTGCAGCACGATGCGGTGATTTTGCCGGATGTCGTCCTCGTCCTTCGGCATCCCATAGATTTCGACATAGGACGGGCTGACGAATGGCATGATGTGCATGCGCCCGATCTTGACGCGCATCAAATCGGGTTTGTCAGGCTCTTCCAACTGGACGGCGACGTCGGCTTCGAGCCGCAATACGTCGGCGGAACGCATTTCACATTTCAGGTCCACCAGCAGGCCGGGATAGACCCGCTGAAATTCGATCAGCCGCGGCGCTACCCAGAACGTACCGAGGCCTTCGGTGATGGCGAAACGCACTTCACCACTCAACGCCGGCGTCGACTGGCTCAGCGTCCGGTCGAGGCCGAACGAGGCTTCTTCCATTCGTTTGGCCGCCTCGAGTACCTGCATTCCTTCCGGCGTCAGCCTGATGCCATCGACGTGGCGGGTCATCAAAGTAGTCTTGTAGGTACTCTCCAACTGCAAGATGTGCTTGCGCAGGTAATTGGCGGACGCGTTGAGTTCGAGCGCGGCGGCCCGGAAACTGCCGATCCGCGCGACTTCCAGGAAAATCCGGACCGAATCCCATTGCGGCGTGCGGCCCGCGGGGTGTGCACGGAGGTGAGCACCCCTGCGCTCAGGTGAGTGCATACAAATCGCCTCGTTTGTCGCCTTCTAATTTAACGGACCAATCTTCTATTCTTGGCAGAAACCAAGGGAATCCACAACCTCGAGAGACGTTCGATGACCGCGCTTGACATCGATTTCGTTCGAAAAGCCGCCAGGAGGACTGCTGCGGCGGGTCCGGCTCGTTCGCTCGACAAGATGACCATGCTGCAATTGGCGAGGCGCACGGTGATCTTCACCGTTGATGCCGCCGGCATCGCTTCACTGATGGATGCGGCCCGAGAGGATATCCCCGGCCTCACCACCAACCGGATCGTCCAGACGGTCGTTAACCATAACCCGGACACGTTCTGGGCTATCGCCAGACGGGATCAGTTCGATATTGCCACGCCAACCGGAGAGGGCTTCCTCGCGGTTCTGCCACTGACGCATGAAGGCACGCGGCGGCTGATCGACGGCAGTCTCGATACGCGCAACCCCGATCTCAGCTGCGTGGCGCGGCAATCGGAGCGGCCGGCCGGCATCTATGTCTGGGCCATTCACGCCAAGGGCACGATCGTCGCCGGGATTCCGCTGGTGCTGCAGAAATTCTCGACGCCGCTTTATCAGGGCATCAACATCTACTCGCGGCCGATCACCAAGGAAGGCCTGCGGGTCCTGGAGCCGTTGGGGTTCACGCCAGGGGCGCGCTATGACGGGTTGGTCGCACCCCGCCTGCAGATGCTCGATCGCTCGCATGAGATGCCGGTAGTGGTGAGAAAACCGCAACGGCCTTCGGTATCGGTCCGGGTGGTGCGATCGATGGATGAAATGACGCGAGTCGTTGCGATCCGCAGCGCTGTCTACATGGGCGAGCAGCATTGCCCGTTCGAAGAGGAATTCGACGGCAACGACTTTTCCGCTACGCATCTGATCTGTCACCGGGGACAGGAGCCGGTCGGATGCATGCGAATCCGGTATTTTGCCGATTTCGCCAAGTTCGAGCGACTGGCCGTCCGCAACGAGAATCGCAACGTCGGCGTCGCCGGCCAGATCGTGGACGCGGCGGTCGAGCTGTGCCGCAAGAAGGGCTACCACGTGCTGTACGCGCATTCGCAGAAGCGGCTGCTCAAATTCTGGGAGCGGCGCGGGTTCGGGCGCATGTCGGGCAGCCGTGAATTTGCGTTTTCGGATTTCGACTATGTCGAGGTCAAACTCGAAACCGAAAAGCATCCTCAGCGCATCAGGCTTGGCGACGACCCGTACGTCCTGATCCGTCCCGAGGGGCAATGGGATGTGCCGGGTATTCTCGAATTGTCTGCAGGCCGGGGTGCGACCACCCGGCAAAGCGCGGGTTAATCGCATGAGCACTGTCATTGATCTGCGAACCTATGTCGGCGCTTCGAACCGCCGTTTGCTGGTCATGGTCGACCTGCAGCAAAAAAACTACGACGCCCTGGCAAGAGACAACGCGCCGGATCTGCAGCGCTCGCTGGACAATTGCACGGCCGCGATCCGGCATGCGCGCGCGTTCGCTATTCCGATCGCGTTCACCCGGCAGGGCGATGGTCCCGGCGTGCTCGAACGATCGAGCCAGTCGGCATGGATTTCCGGTCTCGAGCCGCGGCGCTCGGACATGGTGTTCGAGCGCCAGCAGCCGTCCTGCTACAGCAATCATCTGTTCGAGAATGTCGTAGCCCAGGCCGGCAGCTTCGCCATCGCCGGCCTGATTGCGGAGGAGACCTGCCTTGCGACCGCGATCGACGCCTCGCGCCGCGGCCATCATGTCACGTTCCTGAGCGACGCGTCCGCGAGCCGCTGCCGGCACAATGCCGATGCCGCCGCGGTGCATGTGCTGGCCACACGGGCGATCGAACTCTTTGCCGACGTCGCCTCGACCGGCCAGTGGCTGGTGGCGACGTCGCAGCGTCCTCTCAAAGGACATCGCTATGGATGAGTTGAGTGCGCGTCGTTTGCGTAGTGTGATTCCGGTGCTGGTCGAGCAACGCAACCTGCTGGTTGCAGGCGGCGTGTCCTTTGCCGGCCATCTGCTCGATCTCGCGATCATGCAATTGCGCCTGACGCTGCATGATGTCTCCGAGGATGAATTATCCGAATTCTCCAACGTGCTCAGCGGCGAACGAACGGATTAATCCCCTGGGAGTATCGGGCATGCCGGGACGCAGGTGGATCATCCTTGCGGCGTTGTTCGCGGCGCGCGCGGCGATCGGATTCCAGTTTCAATCGGTCGGATCGGCGGCCAGTCTTCTGATGACCGATCTTGGGATCGGCTACGCCGAAATCGGCATGCTGCTCGGCGCCTATCTGCTGCCGGGCGTCGTCGTGGCATTCCCGGCCGGATTGCTCGGAAGCCGCGGCGGCGAAAAGGCGCTCGGAATCGCGGGCCTGGTGCTGATGGCGGTCTCGGGCCTCGCCCTGAACTATTCCGGCGATCTTGCTTTCGCGCTGGTGGCGCGCGTCGTCGGCGGCGCCGGGGGGGTGGTCGTGGGCCTGGTCGCGACCAAGATGGTGGCGGACTGGTTCGATGCCCGCGAGATCGTGCTCGCGATGTCGGTGCTGCAGACGAGCTGGCCGTTCGGCGCCATGGTTGCGCTGCCGATCCAGACCTTCATCGCGCAATCGTTCGGCTGGCACGCGGTGATGGTATCGGGTGTGATCTTTTCGGTGGTGGCGCTGTGCGCTTTCGCGATGATTCCGCGGGCCCCGCAGCTGGCCCAGGCGGAGGCCGCCGGCCGCGCCAGGCTGCCGCGTGCGACGCTGCTGCCCGTCATGATATCAGGCGTCATCTGGGGCGCGATGAATCTCGCATGCGTGCTTTTCTTCAGCTACGCGCCGCCGCTGATGGTGGCGCAAGGCTCTTCGCCGACGGTTGCGGCGTCGCTGACCAGTCTGGCGATCTGGTTCACCATCATCGCCATTCCCGCCGGCGGCTATCTCGTGCACCGCTCGGGCCGGCCGATCACTGCGATCATTGCCTGCAGCCTGATCGCCGCCGCCGGCTTGATGCTGTTCGTGCTGGATTTCCACCCGACGGTCGCCTGCCTGGTGTTCGGCGCCGCGATCGGTCCGATGTCCGGCGCGGTGCTGTCGCTGCCCACAAAAGTGCTCGAGCCGGCCGACCGGTCGGTGGGCTTCGGCCTGTTCTATTCCTGCTTCTATGTGCTGATGGCGGTCGGGCCCATCGTGGCCGGAAGCCTGCAGGATGTCTGGGGATCGCCCTCGGCCGCACTCGTCGCCAGCGCAGCACTGCTGGCATCGATGGTGCCGCTGGTGCTGCTGTTCCTGGCGGTGTTGAAGCGCCACGATGCGGCACAGCCGGCCGAAGCGAAACTGCGCGCGGCGTCCTGAACCCTCACACCGTCAGCGCTGGCGTGATCGCGCCCAGCGCTTTCACCGCGTCGTTGGGAGCGAGTTCGACCTGCAGGCCGCGCTGTCCGCCATTGAGGAACACGCTTGCATGGCCGAGTGCGGCGGCCTCGATCGCGACCGGCACGCGCTTCTTCTGCCCGAATGGCGAGATGCCGCCGACATGATAGCCGGTCAGCCGTTCGGCATCCGCCGGGCGCATCATCTTCGCCGCCTTTCCGCCGAAGGCAGAGGCAAGTTTCTTCATGCTGATTTCGCCATCCGACGGCACCACGACGCAGACCGGCCTGCCGTCGACCTCGGCCATCAGCGTCTTCAGCATCCGGAACGGTGCGACCCCGAGCGCTTCGGCGGCCTGCAGGCCGATGCTGTCAGCGCCGGAATCGTAGACGTAGGTATGCAGCGCGAACTTCACGCCGAGCTTTTCCAGCGCCTTGGTCGCAGGGGTGGTTTTGGACATCCGACGGGATTACTCCGTGTTCACTTAATCGCCTTGTCGCGGCCACAAATTTTCCGGGGATATCAATGGCTTGGAGGCGGTCCAAGAGGCCACTCATACTCCCTTCTTGCTTGCCTAGACGGGCCGCTTCCTTTATCCGGTTGGGCTGCCTTGCATGCGAACGGCCTCCGGCCGTGATTTTGGCTGGGCAAAGCTTACGCATGATCCGGAAAGGCGGGCAGTTCTTTTCCGGGGAGGCATGCTGAAACCACTGACTTGCAGGGAATGCTAGGGAAATGGCCAATGTTGTCGTCGTCGGCGCCCAGTGGGGCGACGAGGGGAAGGGCAAGATCGTCGACTGGTTGTCGGAGCAGGCCGATATCGTCGTGCGCTTCCAGGGCGGCCACAATGCCGGGCATACGCTCGTCATCAATGGGCAGACCTACAAACTCGCATTATTGCCGTCCGGCGTGCTGCGGCCTTCCAAGCTGGCGGTGATCGGCAACGGCGTGGTGTTCGATCCCCAGGCCTTCATCGATGAAGTGGCCAAGCTGAAAGGCCAGGGCGTCGACATCAGCCCGGACAATCTGCGCGTCGCCGAAAACGTCACGCTGATCCTGCCCTTGCACCGCGAGCTCGATGCGCTCCGGGAATCCTCCAATTCCGCCACCGCGATCGGCACCACCCGCCGCGGCATCGGCCCCGCCTATGAAGACAAGGTCGGCCGCCGCGCCATCCGTCTTATGGACCTGGCCGATCTCGACACGCTGCCGCACAAGATCGACCGCCTGCTGGCGCACCAC
>JACDAG010000446.1 GCA_013695565.1 Bradyrhizobium sp. | reverse complement strand
GCTTCGCTCGTCTCGACCCCCGCAAGCGGGAGAGGTGCACTGAACTCGCGGCCAGACCGATTCAATCCAATCTCATCACGCTTCAGCTCCCGCGCTTGATCTCGCGCAGCAGGGACGGCAACCCGGCCAGATCCTTCAGGATGAAATCGGCGAGAGCGGCATCGGGCCAGGATACGTGGTTGCGACCCCAGGGGCCGCGTTCGAGCAAGGCGGTCTTCATACCAAAACTGCGTGCCGGAATGACGTCGTTGTCGAGACGATCCCCGACATACAGCACCTCGGCCGGATCGAAGTCGGGCGTTACAAGGGTTTTGGCGAGCGTCTTGCGAAAGAAATCCAGCGAGGGTTTGTCGACGCCGAGTTCGGCCGAGGTCGTGATCAATCTGGCCTCGAGGCCGAACGATTCGAGCGCCGCCTTGGCCGTGGGCGGCTGATTGCCGGCGATGCCGACAAACCAGCCGTCCTGCGTCAGTTCGGACAGGCACGGCCTGGCGTCGGCATAGAGATCGCGCGCTTCGATCCTGAAATCGGTTCCACTTGCCTTGCGCTCGGCGACGGCGGCACGGACGTCGAAGCCCGGCCGCAGCCGCTCGAATATCCCGCGGTAATTTTCGCCTTTGGCGATGACATCGTCGAGCACGGCCAGAAACTCGGCCCTGTCGACACCCATGGTGTCGGCCCAACCGTGCAGCAGGCGGGTTTCGTCGATCAGCGTCTCGCCAACGTCGAAAAATATCGCGCGGATCGGCATCGCATTTTCTCAGGTAGCTGTGTTTGCAAATCGTGCGAACGTTCTGGCGACGGTTTTATACACCTCGCGCCGGAACGGCACCACGAGGTCAGCGACGCGATCCAGTTGCTCCCAGCGCCAGCAATCGAATTCCGCCGGCTGGTCGTTACGCGGGGTCAGCGGGTCGATCTCGTCGTCACGTCCGGTGAAACGCAGCGCGAACCATTTCTGCCGCTGGCCGCGGAATTTGGCGAGGCGATGCGACGGCGGGCCGTCATAGGGCGGGAATTCGTAAGTCAGCCAATCGGTCTCGTCGAGATAGATGGCATTGACCGCGCCGGTCTCTTCCCACAATTCGCGCGTCACCGCATCGCGCGGATTTTCATCGGCGTCGATCCCACCCTGCGGCATCTGCCATTCGAGACCCGGCAGGATGATTTCAGGCCCGTCGTCGCGGAAGCGTCGGCCGATCAGCACGTGGCCGGACGCATTGAACAGGGCAACGCCGACATTGGGACGATAGGGTTTTGACATAGCGATCGTCATTCCGGGGCATGCGAAGCATGAACCCGGAATCTCGAGATTCTCCGATGTGCAAGTGCACATCGTAGTTCGCGCTGATGCGCGCCCCGGAATGACGTCTCCTTGGTAAACCGCAAAAGCGAACACACCACACTAACCGCCCGCGAGGCTGGAAAATTCCTTCACCACGCGCTCATAGACCGGCCGCTTGAACGGCACGATCAGGTTCGTGAGATTCTTCATCGGCTCCCAGCGCCAGCTGACGAATTCGGCCTTGTGGCCGCCGCCGGGGCTCGCGACATTGATCTCGCTGTCCTTGCCGGTGAAGCGGACCGCGAACCATTTCTGCCGCTGGCCGCGATAACGGCCCTTCCAGGTGCGGCCGGCCACGGTGCGCGGAATGTCGTAGATCAGCCAATCGGGGACTTCGCCGAGCTTCTCCACCGACCGGACGCTGGTTTCCTCGTAAAGCTCGCGTTTCGCCGCCGCCCAGGTGTCTTCGCCGGGATCGACGCCGCCTTGCGGCATCTGCCAGACATGGGTTTCGTCGACATGCTCGATGCCGCCGGCGCGGCGACCGATGAAGACCAGCCCCGCTGCGTTGATCAGCATCATGCCGACGCATGTTCGGTAAGGCAGGTCTTCGTAGCGCGCCATTCCGTTAGGTTTCCTTGCCGTTAGGTTTCCTTGCAGGTGTCCTGCACACAGTTCGAGCGATCAGGCGGGCGAAATCCGGAAAGGTCCGGATCGGCACCGTCTGGTCGATTGCTAGCCCGATTTTGATTTCAGCATCGCCGTTGTCAATGGCACGAGCAGGATGCCGCGGTTGTCGAGGGTCTTGATCCAGGCGGCGATCCGCTCGATCGAAATCGGCAGGGCCGAGGCGACGCCGACGGCCAGGCCGCGTTCCTTGGCCAGGGTTTCGAGCTTGAGCAGCGCCCGGTCGATCTCGGCCGACGTCGGCACCGCGTCGATCGCAAAATCGGCCTTGGCAAACGGCATCGCCTGACTGGCCGCCAGGGACGAGGCGGTGCTGCGCGGGGTTGAGCCGTCATCGAGATAAGAGAGGCCACGCTTGGCGGCCTCGCGGACGATTGGCTGCATCGCGGCGTCCGTCGCCACGAAACGCGCGCCCATGAAATTGGCGATCCCCGCATAGCCCTGAATCCGGCTCATATGCCAGTACATGCGGTCGAGATTCTGCTCCGGCGTGAGCGAGGTCAGCAGGGTCTGCGGGCCTGGATCGTTGTCGGGATAGTCGAACGGCTCCATCGGGAGCTGCAACAGGATCTCATGGCGCTGCGCCCGCGCCCGCTCGGCAAGCTTGGTGGGGTCGGCCCCGTAAGGCGTAAACGCCAGCGTCACGGCCGGCGGCAGCTTCATGATGGCATCGACCGTCTTGGCGGCGCCGACGCCGAGGCCGCCGACGACGATGGCGATGACAGGCATTTTGGCCGCTTTGGTGCGGTCGGCATCGGCGGCGTAGACCGTGAAGGGCTTCAGGCCGTCGGCGACAACAGGGATCATGCCGTAACGCGACTTCTCCAGCAGGCGCGGATCGACGCCGGCCATCGGGCTCGCGGGTGCGGTTTCCGTGTCGGTCTTGTCGCCGGTGCCGGCGTCGCCGCCGATCACGACATCCTGGCGCTTGCCGCTGGAGCCGTCGATGATGGTGACGGTCTTGTTTTCGTTCGCGGCGGGCTGCTTTGACGCTGATTTCGCAGCCTGTTCGGAACCCGCCGTCGCGGACTTCTCGTCCGCCGCCGGGGTCTTGCGCAAGGCGATGTGGGCGACCGGCTCGCCGCCAAAGGGATTGTCGGTGAACAGGGCGATGGTGGCAAAGCCGACCAGGAACAGGCCGAGCAGCACGGCCAGCGCCTGCATCACGGTGAACGGCAGCCGGAAGCGGCGCTTCTTGCGCTTGGTTTCCTGTCCGAGCGGTGTGCTCAGCTCGTCGGCCGTTTCCGTCATGAACCTCCCCGAATCAACCGCATCGAAGATACCACGACGGACCGGATTCGAGCGCCCGCGACGCGTAAAACCGGGATACCACAAGGGCGGATCCGGGATCCTGCGGAGTCAGTTGGAACCGGTAACGAAAAAGGGCGGCCCGAGGGCCGCCCTTTTACCGAATTTGACTTGGATTCGAATCAGTTCGCCGCCTTGGTGGCGGGCTTGTCGATCGCCGCCTTGTCGCCGGGAACGACCGTCGCGGTGGACTTGATCCCGTGCAGCAGGTCGGCGGCGGTCTTCAGCGCCTTGTCGTCCTTGGCGTCCGGCGGCACGTAGGACTGCGAACCGGTCTTCTCGTCGCCGTCGTTCTTCAGATGGCCGCGCAGCGAGGCTTCGCCCTTGGTGTCGGTCCGCGCCTTCAGTTCATCCGGCACGTCCTGCAGCACCTCGATATCGGGAACGATGCCCTTGGCCTGGATCGATTTGCCCGAAGGCGTGTAATAGCGCGCGGTGGTCAGACGCAGCGCGCCGTTGCCGCTGCCGAGCGGGATGATGGTCTGCACCGAGCCCTTGCCGAACGAGCGGGTGCCGATCAGCGTTGCGCGCTTGTGGTCCTGCAGCGCGCCGGCGACGATTTCGGACGCGGAAGCCGAACCGCCATTGATCAGCACGATCACCGGCTTGCCCTTGGTCAGGTCGCCCGCATGCGCGGCGCGGCGCTGGGTTTCTTCGGCGTTACGGCCGCGGGTCGAGACGATCTCGCCCTTGTCGAGGAAGGCGTCGGACACCGTCACCGCTTCCTCCAGCAATCCGCCGGGGTTGTTGCGCATGTCGATGATGAAGCCCTTCAGCTTGTCGCCGATCTGCGTCGTCAGACTGCCGATCTCGCGCTTGAGGCCTTCGGTGGTCTGCTCGTTGAAGGTAGTGATGCGGATGTAACCGATATCCTCGCTTTCGACCCGGGCGCGCACCGAACGGACGCGGATGTTGTCGCGCACCAGCGTGACGTCGATCGGATTGTCCTGGCCCTTGCGCATGATCTTGAGCCGGATCTTGGTGTTGACCGGACCGCGCATCTTTTCGACGGCCTGGTTGAGGGTGAGACCCTGCACGGCTTCGTCGTCGAGATTGGTGATGATGTCGTTGGACATGATGCCGGCCTTCGACGCCGGGGTGTCGTCGATCGGCGAGACCACCTTGATCAGGCCGTCTTCCATCGTGACTTCGATGCCGAGGCCGCCGAACTCGCCGCGGGTCTGCACCTGCATGTCGCGGAAGCTCTTGGCGTCCATGTAGCTGGAATGCGGATCGAGGCCGGCCAGCATGCCGGAGATGGCGGATTCGACCAGCTTGCCGTCGTCCGGCTTCTCGACGTAGTCGCTGCGAACGCGCTCGAAGACATCGCCGAACAAATTGAGCTGGCGATAGGTGTCTGAGGTCGCGGCACGCGCGACCGATCCCATCAGCACAGAACGGGGCTGCGTCACGAAGAGCGTCAATGCTGCGCCGCAGGCGGCGCTGAGGAGAATTACAGAAGTCTTGCGCATCATCCGCGAACCTTTTCGCCTTCATTTGCGGCCCACCATGGGCCTGGATCGATTGGAGTGCCGTCCTTACGGAACTCGACATAGAGCACGGGCTGGCTCGCGGTGGTCGCGAGAATGGATGCCACCTGGGACGTCGAACCCATGGTCGCGACCGGCTCCCCCGTCAATACAAACTGGCCGATGTTTACCGAAATACGCTCCATCCCGGCGATCAGGACATGATACCCGCCACCGGCATTGAGGATCAAGAGTTGTCCGTAGCTGCGGAACGGACCTGCGTAAACAACCCAGCCGTCACACGGGGTTGTGACCTGCGCGCCGGCCCGGGTTGCCAAGGAAATGCCCTTTTCGACGCCTCCAGCGCCGTCGGAACCGGCAAAATCGCGAATCTTGCTGCCGTTTACCGGAAACGCGAATAATCCCCTGGCGGAGGCAAAGGCGATCGCCGGGCTGAGCCGGGCGGGGTCCTTCAGCGCCCCCAGATTGGGTTTGCCGCCCGGGGCAACCGGAGCCCCCTTCAGGCTGGCGGTGGCGGCGGCCTTGGCGGCGCTTTTCAGGTCCTGTTCCAGTTTGGCGATCAGGCCCTGCAGGCTGTCGACCTGTTTGGACAGCGTGATGGCGCGCGCACCTTCCGCCTCCATGTCGCGTTCGATCGCGCTCTGCTTGCGCTGCCGTTCGTCGACCAGCGCGGCCAGCCGCACGGAATCGTCCTTCAGCTTGTCGCGGTCGAGCGCCAGCGCGTCGCGCTCGGTGGCGATCTTCTTGCGCAGCGCGACGAGCTCTGTGAGATCGCTGGCCAGTCTTTCCGCGCGTCCGCGCAGTTCGGGCACCACAGCGCCAAGCAGCATCGCGGTGCGCAGCGATTTCAGCGCGTCTTCGGGGCGGACCAGCAGCGCCGGCGGCGTGCGCCGCCCGGCGCGTTGCAGGGCCGCCAGCACTTCGACGATTTCAGCGCGGCGCGAGTCGAGGGAGGCACGAATCTGCTGTTCGCGGGTGTCGAGCGGGCGCAGCCCCGCTTCGGTCTCGCCGATGCGCGTTTCCACGCCGCGCACCTGGGCGGCGATATCGATCAGCTGTTGATTGAGTTTGCTCCGATCCTGGCCGATGACAGCGATATCGGATTTCAGTTTCTGCTGCAGTTCGGCGGCCTTTTTCTGCTGCTCGCGGGCGGCTTCCAGTTCCTGCTCGCGTTGCTTGATGGCCTCCGGGGAGGGTGCTGCCGCTTGTTGCGCTGCTGGTGGCGGTACGGGCGCTGCGACCTGCGCGGCGGCGGGCGAGAGGCCGATCAGGCTCGCGGACAACAGCAAGATGGACAACGGGACAGGGGACGCCAACGACCCATCGCGACGAATGGTGTCATTGTGCAATTGAATGTCCCGCGTTGCCTGCATCCGGTTATTCAGCGCTCTCTGTATCTATCGCTCTGTGTAGTTTGGTTCTGTGTATTTGCAGCTCTGTATTCACGCCACCGTGCATCAGGCGCGGTGGTAGGGATGTCCGGCCAGAATCGTCGCGGCCCGGTAAATCTGTTCCAGAAGCATGACTCGGACCATTTGATGCGGCCAGGTCGCCGAGCCGAACGCCATGCGCAATTTGGCTTTGCGCTGTAATTCGGGCGAAAGTCCGTCCGCGCCGCCGATTGTGAAAATTGTGCTGGGCGTGCCTTCGTCCCGCCAGCGGCCGAGCGCTTGCGCAAAAGCCGCGCTGTCGATGCTCTTGCCGCGCTCGTCGAGCGCCACCAGCACGTATTTCTCCGGGATCAGCGCCGAAATCGCGGTGGCCTCCTCGGCGATCCGGGTCGCTGCGTCGCGCGCGCGGCTTTCCGGAATTTCATGGATCTCGAGGCTGCGAAAGCCGAGCTTGCGGCCGATGTCCTCGAAGCGCTCGCGATAGCGTTCAGCCAGTTCCCGCTCCGGGCCCTGTTTCAGCCGGCCGATTGAGACGACGACGATCTTCATCAGCGCACGGTATATGCGCTGCGGCCGATTCGCATCGGCTCCGAACTCAGATCGCCTTCGCAGCCGCCGGGCTTTGCGTCCACAATCTTTCCAGATTGTAGAATTCGCGCACCTCGGGTCTGAATACGTGCACGACCACATCGCCGGAATCGATCAGCACCCAGTCGCAATTGGGCAAGCCCTCGACGTGAATGCCTTTGATGCCGTTTTCCTTCAGGGCCTTGGTGACGTTTTCCGCGATCGCGCCGACGTGCCGGTTAACCCGGCCCGTTGTGACGATCATATAGTCGGAAAAGGCTGATTTGCCGCGAAGGTCGATGGTGACCGTTTCTTCCGCCTTCATATCGTCGAGGCGGGAGAGGATCATATTCAGCGTCTTGTCGGCGTCGGGTGGCGCCTTCAAGGCAGCTGGCTTGGTCGATGTTTTACGCGGGGTTTTTGCAGCAGGCTTTGCAGTGGTTGCCTTTGCAGGGGTCTTCTTTGCAGAAGCCGCCTTTGCATAAGTCTTCTTTGCAGAAGCTTTGGAAACCTTCGGTAAAACAGACTTGGACAATACAGATGTGGCCAGGGACCATTCCTTTCACTGTATCGCGAACGCCGAATCCTGGCGTCCACGGGCTATATTAGGCATGTGGGGTTAACGGTTTCAATATTCCAGTTCGTTTCGGCACTCACTTCGTCCTCCAGCTTCCGTCCGGGTTCCGCAGGCCGGTCGAAGACAGGTTCAGTTTCATGCCGGTGAGGAAGGCCCAGGCGGGCGCATGCTGATCCGCCAGGCGGGCCGCCTGATTCTCAGGCAGCCGGTAGCGCGCCAGCGCCTGTGCGGCAGGCGCGGCCAGCGCCCGGAAGCTTTGCGGCGGGCGGTCGATCACGGCAATCGGCACCTCGGAGGCGATCCGTCGCCAGTCCTTCCAGCGGTGGAATTGCGCAAGATTGTCAGCGCCCATGATCCAGACCAGGCGCACGCCGGAGACGCGGCGGCGCAGATGGATGATCGTGTCGACAGTGTAGCGGACGCCAATGACAGCTTCGAGACAACTGATATCGATGCGCGGGTCGTCGGCCACCTTGCGCGCGGCGTCGGCGCGTTCGGAGAGGTCGTGCAACCCGCCATTATCCTTCAGCGGATTGCCCGGCGTCAGCAGCCACCAGACGCGGTCGAGCTTCAAACGCTTGAGCGCAAAGAGGCTGATGGCGCGGTGCGCCGCATGCGGTGGATTGAACGAGCCGCCGAGCAGGCCGATGCGCATGCCGTTGGTGTGAAACGGGATCGCCTGGGCAACAGATTGCTGCGGCATCAATGCCGCCACCGCATGCGCGGGGCTTTAGACGAAGACGCTGGGAGGTTCTCGGCCGCGTCTGCCCGGTGCCGTGGATGCGATATTTGAAGCTGGTCAATTGTTCGGCGCCGACCGGTCCGCGGGCGTGGAATTTGCCGGTGGCAATGCCGATCTCGGCGCCGAAGCCGAACTCGCCGCCGTCGGCGAACTGGGTCGAGGCGTTCCAGATGACGATCGCGGCGTCGACCCGATCGAGGAAGGTCGAGGCGGCGGCCTCGTCGGCGGCGATGATCGCTTCTGTATGGCCGGTGCCGTAGCGGCGGATGTGGGCGATTGCCTCGTCGAGCCCGGCGACGGTGCGGACGGCGAGGATAGGGGCGAGATATTCGGTCGACCAGTCGGCCTCGGTCGCGGGGGTCATCGGGAGGATGGCGC
>JACDAG010000740.1 GCA_013695565.1 Bradyrhizobium sp. | reverse complement strand
AACACATCGATGCCTACGTCAACGCGTACAACGACAGAGCCGAGCCCTTCGTCTGGACCAAGAAAAAGGTCCGTCAACGCCGCTTCAAAGGCCGCCGTATCACTCAGCTTTGATTCCGGGTACTAGTGCGAACGCAGGGACCCATACCGCGTGATCTACCGATAAGGCAGTATAGCAGAGCCATCCCAAAACAATTGCATTCGGTGGCTATGGGTCCCTGCGTTCGCAGGGACGACGGAAATACTACGCGCTCCGCGCCAGCGCGCCGTCGATCATCGCCACCGCATTGGCAAGGCCATACACCGCGACGAACGAGCCAAAGCGCGGGCCTTTTTCCTGACCGAGCAGCGCCTGGTAGAGCATGTTGAACCAGTCGAGCGAAACGCCCGGCCTGCCATCCTTGCCTTTCTTGACCAGGTCGAGGAACGGCTCGCGGCGGCCGATCTCGTAGACCACGTTCTGGATCTCTTCCGCCGTGGACGTCGCCGGCAATTGCGATAGCGCATCGCGCAGATCCTGCAGGGCGACCCGTTCGCCGTCGCTCGGCACGCGGAATGTTTTCGTTGGCGCCACGAAGTCGCGATAATAATTGATGGCATAGCCCACCATCGCGTCGAGCTTTGGATGCGTCTGCGGCGTGACGCCGGGGCGATAGCGCCCGATGAAGCCCCACAGCGTTTCGGCGTTCTCTGCATTCGACGACGACACCAGCGTCAGCAACAGCTGGAAGGTGACGGGCATGTCGGCCTTCGGCGGATGGCCGGCATGAATATGCCAGACCGGATTTTGAAGCTGCTGCTTGGCGTCCTGCCGCGGAAAGCCGTCGAGGAATTGCTGGTAGTCGTCGACGTTGCGCGGGATCACGTCGAAATGCAGCCGCTTCGCCGCCTTCGGCTCGCGATACATGAACAGCGACAGCGATTCCGGCGACGCATAGCGCAGCCATTCGTCGATCGTGAGCCCGTTGCCCTTCGACTTGGAAATCTTCTGGCCACCCTCGTCGAGGAACAGTTCGTAGTTGAAGCCTTCCGGCGGCGTGGCGCCGAGTGCCCTGGTGATCTGGCCCGAGAGCTTGACCGAGTCGATCAAATCCTTGCCGGCCATTTCGTAATCGACACCGAGCGCGACCCAGCGCATCGCCCAGTCGGCCTTCCACTGACACTTCACATTTCCGCCGGTGACCGGAGTTTCGACCTCCGCGCCGGT
Source organism: Bradyrhizobium sp. (assembly GCA_013695565.1). Classification (GTDB taxonomy): domain Bacteria; phylum Pseudomonadota; class Alphaproteobacteria; order Rhizobiales; family Xanthobacteraceae; genus Bradyrhizobium. Next base: position 1,522 of record JACDAG010000740.1, on the reverse strand, counting down.
GTCCGGATCGACATAGGTGATGGTGCCGGCGGCATTATCACGGCGGATCATCGGCACCTGAAGCACGACGCCGGTGGTCTTGCTGATGGGCAGGAACGGTGAATAGGTCGCGCGCCGGTCCGGCCCCAGCGTCGGCAGGATGATCGCCATCACCTTGTCGTAGGCGGCGAGCATCTGGAGCAGCGTCGCGTCAAAGCGGCCCGATGTGTAGTAATCAGTCGAGCTGGCAAATTCGTAGTCGAAGCCGAAATGATCGAGGAACGCGCGCAGCCGCGCGTTGTTGGCGGCACCGAACGAAGGGTATTCGTTCGAGAACGGGTCCGGCACGCGTGTCAGCGGCTTGCCGAGATGCGCCGTCATCATGTCGCGATTGGGAACGTTGTCCGGCACCTTGCGCAGGCCGTCCATGTCGTCGGAGAACGCGAGCAACTTCGTCTTGATCTTGTCCTCGGTCAGCACGCGAAAGGCATGGCGCACCATGGTGGTGCGCGCGACCTCGCCGAAGGTGCCGATATGCGGCAGCCCCGACGGACCGTAGCCGGTCTCGAACAGCACCTCGTCCTTCGGACTCTTTTTCAGCCGCGCGACAATCGCTTTCGCCTGCTCGAACGGCCAGGCGTTGGATTGTTCGGCGAGCGCACGCAAATCGCTCGGGCTGGCGGCAGGGTCGATGGTGGACATCAGTGGTCTCCGGGGTGGCGGAAACTAGCGCTTCCGCCTCAAAATGCAAAATGACGGCGTCCCTACCGTCATTCCGGGATGGTGCGTAGCACCAGACCCGGAATCTCGAGATCCCGGATTCGATGCTGCGCATCGCTCCGGGATGACGGAGTCAGGACTCCGTCAGAACGGGCTGATGGAAAAATATCGCAGCCACAGATCGGTGTAGCGGCCTTTTTCCCAGAGCCGGAACAGCGCCCAGTTCAGCGACTGCCGCAGATCGTTGCCCTTGCGGACCGCGATGCCGATGCCCTCGCCGAAATAGCGGCTCTCGACGAATGGCCCGCCCGAGAAGGCGCAGCATTCGGCTGAATCAGTGCCGTTGATCCAGAACGCCAACGCGATCGCGTCGCCGAAGATGAAATCGACCTCGCTTCGGCGCAACGCGAGCCGCAGCGCCTCGTCATTGGGGTAGGATTTGATCTCGGCGTCGGTGAACATCGCCTTCAGATAGGCTTCATGCGAGGTGCCGCCGATGGCGCCGATTTTCTTGCCTTCGAGATATTCGGGACGAACCTCCGGCATCACGGCGTCGCGCCGCGACACGAAGCGCGCCGGTGCGCGGTAATAAGGATCGGTGAAATCGACCCGGGCGCGCAGTTGCGGCGACACCGCCATCGACGCGATGATGGCGTCGCCGCGGTTTGAGGAGATGGCGTCGATCAGGGTCTCGAACCGGCGCATCTGGACGGTGCAGGTGACCTTGATCTCATCGCACAGCGCGCGCGCCAGATCGACATTGAAGCCGGCCGGATTGCCGTCGGGGCCGGTGAAGTTGAACGGCGGGTAGTCGGTCTCGGGC
>JACDAG010000404.1 GCA_013695565.1 Bradyrhizobium sp. | reverse complement strand
GCGAAGTGGACACCGGTTCGCGTCAAAAAAACGCGTCATAAATCAGAATGCCGCGCTGGATCTGGCGCGCTTGAACCATGGGCGGCGATAGCGCGTCTAATCCCAGCGCCACCGCTTGAGGGGAAAGCTTCGTGCCTGATCTGCCCTGGTTCGTCTATCTGATGCTGCTTGCCCCGCTCGGGCTGTTGCTCGGCGTCGCTGTCTACAAGACGCTGCAAGTCCGCGCCGCCCGGGAATGGCCGTCGGCTGCGGGCAAGGTGGTAACCTCGCACGCCCAGGTGCGCGAGACCCGGGTGCTCGACAGCGACCGGGAAGGCGGCTACCGCACCGAGCAGCGCAACTTCGCCAATATCGTCTACGAATATTCCGTCGCCGGCCAAAAGCTGCGCAACAACCGCGTCAGCATCGGCGAAGATCTCGGCAATTTCGAAGTCGACAAGACGATCGCAAAATATCCGGTTGGCGCCGTCGTCACCGTCTTTTACAATCCGCTGCATCCCAAGGAAGCGGTGCTGGAACGCGACCTGCCGAAGGGCCTGTGGGGCTGTCTCGGCATCGGCACCGCGATCACGCTGGTGATCGTGTTCGGCTCGGCGATCGGGCTGCACAAGTTGAGCGAACTCATCTCCACCGGGTTGGTCGATCCCAAACTGTCGCCGCTGGTGATCGCCTTCGGCGCGTTCGGCACCGTCATCGCGTTGTTTGCGCTCGTGATGCACAAACAGGCGCGGCTGGCCAAACAATGGCCGGTCGTATCCGGCGTCATCAAGCTATCCGGTCTCGAGCAATACCGCGCCACGCGAACCGACGGCGGTGGTCGCGGGCCGGTGATGTATCAGCGCAAGGTACAGTTCACCTACAGCTACGACGGCAATTCCTACACCGGCACGCACGCGACCCTCTCCAGCAATTTGGCATCGAGCTCGGACTGGCTGACGCGAAAACTCACGCCGCCCTATCAGAACGGCGCCAGCGTCCAGGTCTGGGTCAATCCCGCCAATCCGTCGGAAGCAACCCTCAATCCCGGAACGCCGTTGGTGTGGTTTCTGTGGCTGCTGGTGCTCGGGTTTGCCGGGCTCGCCTATTACACGGCGGTACATGGTTAGCCCGACTTCACACTCCAGGGCAGGGCAAGATACGAGAGCTAAATCACCCGTTGCGCCCTGAACGTCACCTCGATCTCCCCAAAAATCCGCGCCAGCCGGTCGGCCCACGCTTTCTCGCCGGCCTGATCCGAAATCAGATCCTGACGGATCTCGATCCCCGTGTTCATCAGGCCGCGCGCTTCGGCGTGAACCGGGATCGTATAGTCGGTCTCGTCGCTGACCGCATAGGGCTCGTTGTCGCCGACCACGAGATCAGGCTCCGCGCGCAACAATTGCAGCAGCAGCGGCGGCAACATTTTGTCGCGCTGATAGAGCGTGCCGATGTGCCATGGCCGCGCGACGCCGGCATAGACAGGCGTGAAACTGTGCAGCGAGACCAATATCGTCGGCATGTTCTTCTGCCGGCGTTGATTGATGATCTCGTCGATGCGGCGGTGATAGGGATCGAAGATCTGCGCGCGCCGCAATTCAGCGTCGTCACGCGTAATGCCTTCATTGCCGGGGATGGTGGTGGCTTCGCTGATCAGCGGGATCGAGCTTGCGACATTCGGCGGGCGGTTGCAGTCGATCACCAGCCGCGAATAGCGCTGCACGATCAGATGCGCATCGAGATGTGCCGACAGCATCTCGGCGACGCCGGCAATGCCGATGTCCCAGGCGATGTGCCGCTCAAGCTCGCTCGCCGGCAATCCGAGATCGCCGAGCACATCGGGAATCAGGCGGCCGTAATGGTCGCAGGTCAGCAGAAACGGCGAGCGTCCCGAATCATTATATTCGCGGACCGGGGGAACATCCGCAGGTCCCAGAAGTAATGATGTGTCGCCAGTGTGGTTCAAAACCATCTTTCCTTACGTATTGCCTATCGAAGCGGCATTTCGATCTACAAATGAGCAGGTTTTTGTATAGATTAGCCGGCCCAAAATCACGATGATTGTTTGACGATGCCGTTACTCACGATTCACCACAAGACCGTATATCGCTACACGCACCCGGTGGCGTTCGGCGAACACCGCATCATGCTGCGTCCGCGCGACGGCCATGATCTGCGCGTGCTGTCCGGCAGTCTCGAGATCGAACCGCAGCCGATGCAGCTGCGCTGGATCCATGACGTGTTCGGCAACAGCGTCGCGATCGCAACTTTCGACGAGCGCGCGCAGACGCTGTCGTTCACTTCCATGGCGACGATCGAGCACAATCCCGTGGACGAGTTCGCGTTGACCGCGGACGATCCGGCTTATTTCTATCCGTTTCAGTATGACGACGAAGAGTTTCCCGATCTGGTGCAATTCATCCAGCCGCAATATGGCGATCCCAACGGGGATTTGTCGTTCTGGGCGCGGGGATTTCTCGAATCGGACGGGCCGACGCGAACCTACAACATTCTCAGCGGCATGACCCATGGCATCCGCGAGGCGTTTACCTATCGCAAGCGACACGAGCACGGCACGCAGCATCCGCTCGATACGCTATCGACGAAGTCGGGTACCTGCCGCGATTATGCACTGTTCATGATCGAGGCGCTGCGGCGGCTCGGCATCGCCGCGCGTTTCGTCTCCGGTTATCTCTTCATTCCCGGCGACAGCGCGCACGGTTATGTCGGCGGCGGCTCGACCCATGCCTGGGTACAGGTCTATCTGCCGAGCGCCGGCTGGATCGAGTTCGATCCGACCAACGGCATCATCGGCACCCGCGATCTCATTCGCGTCGCGGTGGCGCGCGATCCGCGCCAGGCGGTCCCGCTGCATGGCGCCTATCTCGGTTCGGCGGATGCCTTTGTCGGCATGGAAGTCAGTATCAACGTCGTCTCGGTCGGCGATGAACGGCAAGTGGAGAAGGTCTGAGCATGGAGATCAAGGTCGGCTTCGAGATCAGCTATGCGGCGGTGCAGCCGACGCCGATGGTGATCATGCTCTCGATTCATCCCTCGCGCTTCTCCGACATTGTCGGCACCGAGCGCATCGTGGCCTCGCCAGACGTGCCGATCGGATTTTATCGCGACGGTTTTGGCAATGTCTGCGGTCGGCTGGTGGCGCCGGCCGGCGGCGTGACCTTGCGCGGTGACGCGCTGGTGCGCGATTCCGGCCTGCTTGATATCGTGATGCCAACTGCGCAGCAGCTCCCGATCGACCAATTGCCGGACGACGTGCTGCAATATCTGATGCCGAGCCGTTATTGCGAGACCGACAAGCTGACCGACATCGCATGGTCGCTGTTCGGTAATACGCCGCTTGGCTGGGCGCGGGTGCAGGCAATCGTCGAGTTCGTCCATCACCATGTGACGTTCGGCTACGAGCACGCCCATCACATGAAGTCGGCGCATGACGTCTACGAGCAGCGCGCCGGCGTCTGCCGCGATTTCGCGCATCTGGCGCTGACGTTCTGCCGCTGCATGAACATCCCGGCGCGCTATTGTACGGGATACATGGGCGATATCGGTATCCCCAGGGATCCCGCGCCGATGGATTTCTCCGGCTGGTTCCAGGTCTATCTGTCCGGCCAGTGGTACACCTTCGACGCGCGGCACAATCACCCCCGCATCGGCCGCATCCTGATGGGCACCGGCCGCGACGCCGCCGACGTGGCGCTGACCACGAGTTTTGGTCGGATGGACCTCGTCAAGTTCGTTGTGATCAGCGACGAGGTGGTGCCGGCTTAGTCACAGCCTCCGTCATTGCCTGCGACAAACGCGAAGCGTTTGCGCAAGGGAGCGAAGCGACGAAGCAATCCATTCTTTCTTTGCGAGGCCAGATGGATTGCTTCGCTTCGCTCGCAATGACGGTTATATAATCCGCATGATTTCAGATCGTCTATTCGTCTACGGCACCCTGATGCGCGGCTTCGACCATCCGATGGCGAAGCTACTGTCGCGCAGCGCCGATTTCATCGGGGAGGCCACCTGCCGCGGCCGGCTCTATCTGATCAAGCATTATCCGGGGCTGGTGCTGTCGGATGAGCCTGCCGACATCGTGTTCGGCGAATTGTACCGCCTGCGCGACCGCGATGCGTTGCTCGGCGAGTTCGACATGTACGAGGCCTGCGGCCCGGGTTTTCAGCCGCCGACCGAATATGTGCGGCAGATGCTGAACGTCACGCTCGATGACGGCATCGCTGATGAGGCGTGGACCTATATCTACAACTGGCCCGTCACCGGCCTGCCGCGCATCGCCTCGGGAAAATTCCTCCAGAACTAACCAGCGTCGAGCCGTTCCTGCTCCAGCCGCACATCGACCTCGCGCTCCACGTACGTCCACTCTTCCGTCGCGCGCAGCATCGCCACCAGTTCCTCGAACAGCGCCGCATTGGCCGGGTCATATTCGAACCAGGTCAGGAAATCGAAGGGCTCGCCGAGGTCGCGGCAGTGATAGAGCTGCCGGGCGATCGCCGGCAGGTATTTCAGGCTGGCCGCGATGTGCTGCGACTTGTCCTCGAAAATCTTGCGCCGCTCGTCCTGGGTCAGGTCCCACCACGCGGCTTTCTTCTTGATCGGGATCAGCGCCGCGCGGGTCGCCTCGGGGCGACCGAGCCCGGCCTGCACGGCTACCAGCTGCGTTTTCTCCGCGCGCTCGGTATAGCGCACATGGCTCGCGATCCCGGCGAGCCGCCAGGAGGTCTGCGACGGCAGGATCGGCAGCGCGATCGACGAGGAATGAACGATCGACAGCGCCGGCGTCCGCAACAGCCCGGTACCCCTGACCGCGGCCTGCGATACCACCCGCCAGGCCCCGCTTTGCCCGCCTCTGAAGGTTGTGAACATGGGGCCCATGGAAGCGTGGAACCGCACGGGATTCAAGCCCGCTTTTTCGGCTTGGCCTTCTGCTGCATGTAAGAACGCAGCACCGCGTTGATGCGGCGCTGATAGCCGTCGCCCTCCTTCTTGAAGAAGTCGAGCACGTCTTCATCGACGCGAATGGAGATCGCTTTCTTCTTTGCTGGAATTACCAGCACGGCGTCCGACCAATCGATGTCCTTGAATTCGGCCCAATCGGGATCGTCAGCAACAGCCTTATCGATATCCTCGTCCGTCAAGGCATCAACGCGCGCCCAGTCAGTCTTGCCCTTCCGGCGGTCGCCCCATTTTCGCGTTACGATACGCTCTTTTTTCATCGGGTCGTGGACGGCGCGCCGAGATGATCCTGATCAGATCGTTTCGCCGGGTGAAAATCACCGACATCAACCGATCATGGGATATTCCGATTGCGAGCCATCTCTCCTCATCGTTGCGGGTTGATTTCCTGATAATGATCGGCCCGTAAAAAACTTCGCTGGCGTCGTCGAACGTAATGCCGTGTTTGAGCAAGTTGGCGTCGCTCTTGACGTCGTCCCATTCAAATCCGGTCGGATCGAGAAGTTCGAAACCTGGGTTGTCTTCGGCCATCGCGTCTCGCACTTTCGGAGCCATGAAATCATATTTCATCTCCCGCGTGTCGGAGCCACGATCGTGACGATTGTATATACAATCGTATTCTTGTTGTCAACCCATCGCCAGATTGTTGTGGAAGTGTTTCCGCCTGTGAATAGCGGCGAGAAAGCCAATTCTCTTCGTATTCGGGCCAGTCCTGCCTATATCCATGGCCGGTTGGCCGACGTGCTAGAACTTGGCCCAGCGACTCAAGGCCTCAAACCACCCATGCGCTTCACGCCCCAATTTCTCGAAGAACTGCGCGCCCGGCTTCCGGTTTCGGAAGTCGTGGGCCGGCGCGTCAAATTGAAGAAGGCGGGACGGGAGTTTAAGGGGCTGTCGCCGTTCCAGCAGGAGAAGTCGCCGTCCTTCACGGTCAACGACCAGAAGGGGTTTTACCACGACTTCTCCTCCGGCAAGCACGGCGACATCATCTCGTTTCTGATGGAGACCGAAGGCGTCGGTTTTACCGAGGCGGTCGAGCGCCTGGCGTCGATGGCCGGCATGGCTCTCCCTGCGGTTACACCCGATGCGGCAAAACACGAGCAGCGGCGCAAGACGCTCTATGACGTGATGGAGCTCGCGGCGAAATTCTTTGCCGATACGCTGGCTTCGCGGGGCGGCGCCAAGGCACGCGGCTATCTCGCCGACCGTGCGATTTCGCCGGCGACGCAGCTGCAATTCCGTATCGGCTATGCGCCGGGCGAGCGTTTTGCGCTGAAGGAATTCTTGGGTGCGCAGGGCATCCCGACCGAGGATATGGTCGAGGCGGGGCTTCTAAACGGCGGCGACGAGATCCCGGTGCCGTACGACAAATTCCGCGACCGCGTGATGTTTCCGATCACCGACGTGCGTAATCGCGTCATCGCCTTCGGCGGCCGCGCGCTGGAAAAGGACGTCCCTGCCAAATACATGAATTCGCCGGAAACCCCGCTGTTTCACAAGGGCGACAATCTCTACAACCTCGCGACCGCGCGGCAGGCGACGCATAACGGCGCGGCGCTGATTGTGGTCGAAGGGTATGTCGACGTCATCGCCATGGTCACGACCGGCTTTGCGGCCAGCGTCGCGCCGCTCGGCACCGCGCTGACCGAAAACCAGCTGATGCTGCTGTGGAAGATGGCGGACGAGCCGATCCTTTGTTTCGACGGCGACAAGGCCGGCAAGAAAGCGGCGTGGCGCGCCGCCGATCTGGCACTCCCGCATCTCAAGCCCGGAAAGAGTCTTCGTTTCGCGCTGCTGCCCGAGGGCCAGGACCCGGACGACCTCGCGCGCTCCGGCGGCCGCGCGGCGATCGAGGAAGTGATCACAGCGGCGCGCGGCCTTGCCGATATCATCTGGTCGCGCGAGATCGAGGGCGGCACATTTGCGACGCCCGAGCGCCGCGCGGCGCTGGAAGCGCGGATCGGCGAACTCTCGAACGGCATCCGCGACGAAGTCGTGCGCCGTTACTATCGCCAGGATCTCGCCGAGCGGCTTCGAAACACCTTTGCCCCCGAAGGCGGCCGCGGCGGCTATGGCCGCGGCAATTTCGGCGGCGGCAATTTTGGCGGAAGAGCCGGCGAATCAGGCCGCCGTTTTGCGCCCCGGACGTCCTTTACCCCGGGCCCGGCGGGCCGGGTCGCCCCCTATGGCGGCCGCGGGCAGGCTTCTTCTGCCAGCCAGACCATCAACCGCGGCCCCTATCAGGCCGCGAGTCCCCAGCTTGCAAATAGCCCGATCATGCGCGGCCAGCGCAGCGCGATGTCCCGCCGCGAGGCGCTGATTCTGCAATCCCTGATCAACCACCCCTGGCTGCTGCACGACCATCTGGAGGAGGTGGCCGCCCTGGAACTGGCCCATCCG
>JACDAG010000737.1 GCA_013695565.1 Bradyrhizobium sp. | reverse complement strand
TGAGGGTGCGGGCGCTGTCAGGTTTGCCGGTGAGGTCGATGAGGCCGCGGGCGTTGGCCTCGGATGCCCAATGATCGCGATGCCCGGCCCGGCGGTTGCTCGGAAGCGTCACGGCTTGATCACTTGCAAGCACGTTGTTCAATGCGTCGAGCGCCTTCTGGGTGCTTGGAGACACCGTCCCGGGTCGCAATGCGTCGGTGAGCTCGTGCTCCCAGCAATCGTTGACCAAGGCGATCTTGACGTCTTGGAAATCAAACCGCGTCGACGGTGTGCGTTCCCGGGCCTTTTTGAACGAGAGGGAGAACGAAACATCGGTTTCGGGCCGCTTTGCTGCGTCGAGGTGCAGCACGGTGTCCATCTGCCATTCGCGTGACTTGTCGCCGTAGCTGTCGGCCGTGTTTTTACCTGTGTGATGAATCCAAATCTGGCCGATTTTCGCCTTCGTAAGCTCCAGCACCAGCGGCATCGTCTTCTGCCATGCCTCCGGATCCTTCATGTCGCCGACGGTCAAACTCATGATGTTGTCGAAGATGATCAGGTCCACACCGCCGATTGCCTTGATGAACGCTTTGAGCCACGCGGCTCCTTCCGGACTGTTCAACGGCTTTCGGTTTTCGATGTCCTCGCAACTCAAAACGAAAAACGTCTCAGTTCGAACACCCATGCGGGTTTCTTCGTCGGCAATGCGCTGTTTGAGCAGCCGGCGAGACATTTCACCGTCGATGTAGAGAACTCGAGCCGGGCGGTGATGCCGCCAATGCAGGAAGTCCCGGGCGGCGGAAATGCGCATGCCTATCGCAACACCGAGGTTGCTTTTGCCCAAGCCAGTATCTGCAGTCATCAGAGCTCGACTGGTCGATGTCAGCCAATCGCCAAGCAGGAAATCTGGAGCGGGCAGGTCTCGCTCGGCCCACTGCGCTGGTGTCAGCGGTGGGATGCGGCCGATGACCACCTTTGGGGGCTCGCTGCTCGCCCGCAGTGGGGTAGCGTCGCCTACATAATCAGGTTCGCCCAGCGCACTTTCGGGGTATTCGGTGGCAAACCCGTAGCCATCATCGGGCGGTCCAGCATTTCGCATGAACGGCTTGATCGTGACGACGTCTGCGATGTCGGTCATGATGCGGTCGCCTTATATGCATCGTTGATATCGCCGCCAACCGTCGACATGACGACGTCTACCTCGCGGCCGGCATCGGCCCACCGATTGCCGCATTGCTCGACGGCGCTGGCATTCGCCGCATCCGGTTCGGCCAACATGGTCAAAACGTCGATGCCAGCGAGCACGGGGAAGGTGGCGATCGCGCCCGCGGAGCCGAGTGCCCAGCAAGGCCTGAAACCCATGGCGCGCCCCGCCAAGCCCGTCTCGAAGCCCTCGCAAATGGTCAGGCCGAGCTCGACGTCGGTGTCGGGGGCGATCTTCATGGCGGCGCCCTTGACCGGGCCGAGCATCTTGCGGCCGATCTTGGTGCCGTCGGGCATCAAGGCGGTGCGGTGAACGGCCACCAGGCGGTCGTCGATGATAGAGCGGAACGCCACCAGCATCACGGCGTGGTCTACAACTCGATCTTGATCATCCCGCCATGGGTACGACGGAAGAAACCGGACAAGCGAAAGGGCGATGTCGGCGCCAAGGGAGAGGCCGCGGCCATTGAGATATTTCTCGGCAATCGTGCGCCGTGGGTCGAGGGCTGATTTCCAGAGTGCAATCGGGCGCGCCGACCGATCTGGCACAACTTCCTCCGCACGCGCCGTCGGCACCGACTGAACGATGCGCCGATCCCGGTTTCCGACGGAATCGTATTTCTGCCCGCCCGTCCATTGACAGTGATTGCATCCGAAATTGACGCCTTCATTGCCGATCGTCACGCCGAGACACTTCTGTTTTTGATTGATCGGCTTCCTTTTGGCAGAACATTGCGGGCAGGTCGTATAGTAACGCCCGCTCGCGGCGGATTTGGTATCGATCCTGTTTTCGCGAAGGATGTCCGTTGCTGTTTTCATGCCGCATCCCCGTCGATGACGGCGAGCTTTTCGACCGGCAGCGTGTCGGCCGCGATGGCGCGATAGACGCTCACCGGGATCTCGCCGTAACGCTCAAGCGCGGCGTCGAGCGTGGCTCCGTCGACCGCTACCTCCAGCAAGAGTTCAAGCACGGGACGCGGTCCTGCTGCATGCAGGTGAGCCACTAAGCGCTGCCGACGGGGTGAGCGCGGATTCATGATGTTGCATCATCCTTGACAAGGCCCATCTCGCGCGCCTTCACCAGCGCGGCGGAGATCGCCTTATGAAACTGCGGCAAAGAGGCCATGCCGACGGTGACGCCTTTGGTCGACGGGATGGATTGTCCCTCGGCATTGGTGCCGAATACGCGGCAATCGAGAAATCGGTGGCCCTCGTATTCCTTGATCGAAATGACGATGGTGTTTTTCCGATCACGCGGCGACTTCCACATTCGGGCGATGACGACGTTTTCGGATTCACTGATGGGACACGCTCGCGGCGGCATGCGCCGATCGGTTTTGCGATAGCCGGTCATTGCGGGTGCTCGGCTGCGGCGGCACGGGCGCGACGGCGGTACCAGGTCGAGGGCGTGCACCCTGTATCGGACCAAGGCTTGGCGCGGGTAATGCAGCGCAATTTTCGCTCGGTGGCGGTAAGCGGGCGGTGGCTGGCGATCTCGGTGATCAGCGCGTAAATGGTTTCGTCGAAGTCGCCGGCTGCCAGTGCGTCGCGTGGCAAAACAATATGGTGTTGGCTGGGCATCTTCCATCCTC
>JACDAG010000400.1 GCA_013695565.1 Bradyrhizobium sp. | reverse complement strand
ATCAACACCTGTCGTTATGGGTCCCGGCGTTCGCCGGGACGACGATAGATTTTAGGATTACCCGGGCAATACCGCGTTGGTCGGCGTCCGCCGGTCGGTGATCTGCAGGCCGAACAGGCTGCCGATCAGTTCCACTGCGACGCGGGCGGTGCGGCCGCGCTCATCGAGGAACGGATTGAGCTCGACGATGTCGACCGAGCGCACCAGTTCCGAATCATGCAGCAGCTCCATGATCAGGTGGGCCTCGCGATAGGTGGCGCCGCCCGGCACGGTGGTGCCGACACCCGGCGCGACCGCCGGATCGAGGAAGTCGACGTCGAAGGAGAGATGCAGCACGCCGTTTTTGGCCTTCACCCGCTCGATGAGGCGGCGGATCAGCACGCCGACCCCGAATTCGTCGAGCGCGCGCATGTCGGCGATCGCGACGCGGCGCTGATGGACCAGTTGCTTTTCCAGCGGATCGATCGACCTGATGCCGAACAGATCAAGCTGGTCCGGTGTGATCGAGGCACGCGGCTGATCGCCGAGCAGGTCATCCAGCCCGCCTTCGCCGCACAGGAACGCCGAGGACATGCCGTGCATGTTGCCGGTGATGGTGGTGTTCGGCGTGTTGTAGTCGGCATGGGCATCGAGCCACAGCACGAACAGCGGCCGGCCCTGTTCCTGCCAATGACGCGCGACACCGTTGACCGATCCCATCGACAGCGAGTGATCGCCGCCCATGAAGATAGGCACCGCGCCGGACCGCGCCAGCTGGAAGGCGCGCTCGCTGAGCAGCCGGACCCAGGTTTTGACCTCGTCGTAGAATTTGGCGTTGGCGCGCGGCGGCCCGTCCGGGGTGACCTTCGATATCGAAAGATCGCCGTGATCCTCGACGGCAAATCCCAATTGGTCGAGCACGCGCGCGATGCCCGCGGTCCGCAATGCGTCCGGCCCCATCAACGTGCCGGCTTGCGAGGCTCCGATCTCGATGGGGATGCCGAGGAGGGCGATCCTCGGGGTTTTGACGTTGGGTTCGGACATGAAGCCTCGCATTCAGAATTCGTAGGGTGGGCAAAGCGCAGCGTGCCCACCAACTTAAGGCAACGATGTGGATGGATGGTGGGCACGGCGCAAACGCGCCTTTGCCCACCCTACGCAGACTCGACTGGAACCGCCTGTTCCCCTACGCCTTGAAATACGCGATTTGCGTCGTCGTTGCGAGCAGGCGTCCGTTCGGCGACCACAACTCGCCATTCTGATCGCCATAAGACTTGTGGAAAATCTTGGCATCGGCCACCGCCAGCACGCGGGTGATGTCCTCGGCGGTGAGATCGGCGGCATCGGCGTGGAAATAGGTCGTGATGGACACCGTGCCGAACGGCACCAGTTCGCGCCTGGCGTGAAAGATCCGGCCGAAGAACGCATCCGACATCGACATCAGCGACAGCGCGTCGATCTTCCGCGGCACGCGGTCGCCGATCCATAGTTTCGAGAACGAATTAGGCTCGGCCGCAGATGTTGAACCCCAACCCGGCTCGCCCTCGATGAAGCGGAAATCATATTGCTTGACCCAGGGGGCGGCGATCTTTCCGTACGGCAGCGTCTGCTCGTAGGGCTTTGTCGGCGGAAACGGCGCTTGCGGGTGCGACCATGACGGGCGGCGCTCGGCGAACACGGCGGTCGCCAGCGTCGCCACCTCACCGCCGCCTTGCGTCATCTCCACGCACCAATGTTGCGTCGAGCGGTTGGCCTTGACCAGGCGCACGTCGAGATCGAAGGCGCCTTGCGCGACCGGTGCGCAGAAATTGACCGTCAGCGACAATGGATCGCCTGATCGTTGCGGATGCTCGATCAGCGCCCGCAGGATGGTCGCCGCGGTGGCGCCACCGAACGGGCCGACAAAGGCCCAGTAATCCTCGCTGGTCTTGCCCTGCCAGCGGCTGTCGCCGGCGGTGACTTGCGTGGCGTCGTCGAAAAGGTGCGGTGTCTTGGTGAGCATGGAAACTCTTCGATATCGAGAGGCGCGACGGGGTTGCCGCAAGTGCCGTCATTGCGAGCGGAGCGAAGCAATCCATCGCGCCGCAAGCGGAGGAATGGATTGCTTCGTCGCTTGCGCTCCTCGCAATGACGTAGATGCAGTATCACGGCAATCTCGCCGGATTCAATAACGCTGGAGGTAATGGACTTTCACCGACCGGAATTCAGCCCGACACCCCACGCTGGGCTTCCTGCGCCTGCTCCGATGCCCCCGGGCGCACCGGAACGTGCCAGATATCCTCGGCATATTCGCGGATGGTGCGGTCGGAGGAGAACCACGGCATCCGCGCGACGTTGAGGATGGAGGCGCGCGTCCATGCCGGCATCACCTGCCAGCGGGCGTCGATGCCGCGCTGGGCCTCGTAATAGGAATCGAAATCGGCGGCGCACATGTAGTGATCGAACTGGCGCAGCGTGTGACCGATCGCCTCGAACCGGGCGGGATCGCCGGGCGAGAAGGCGCCGCTCTCGATCGCGCTGATCGCCCGCGCCAGCCGCGGCGAACGCCTGATCACGTCGGAGGCATCCAGGCCCTGCTTGCGGCGGACCATGACGTCGCCCGCCTCCATGCCGAAGATCGCGATGTTTTCTGCGCCGACATGGTCGCGGATTTCGATGTTGGCGCCGTCGAGCGTGCCGATGGTCAACGCGCCGTTGAGCGCGAGCTTCATGTTGCCGGTGCCGGAGGCTTCCATGCCGGCGGTCGATATCTGTTCGGACAGGTCGGCAGCCGGAATGATCACCTCTGCAAGGCTGACATTGTAGTTGGCGAGGAACACGATTTTTAACCGTCCGGCGACATCAGGGTCGTTGTTGACGATCTCGGCGACGTCGTTGATCAGCTTGATGATCAGCTTGGCGGTGCGATAGCTCGCAGCCGCCTTGCCGGCGAAGATCTTGACCCGCGGCGCCCAGTCGCGCTGCGGTTCGTCCTTGATCGCCTGATACAACGCGACGGCTTCGAGGATGTTGAGCAGTTGCCGCTTGTATTCATGGATGCGCTTGATCTGGACGTCGAACAGCGCCGACGGATCGACCTTGATGCTGAGGCGCTCGCCGATCAGCCGCGCCAGCGCCAGCTTGTTGTGGTGCTTGACGTCGCGGAACTGCTTCTGGAAGGCGTTATCGCCGCAATGGTCTTCCAGGCGCGCGAACAGCGAGAAATCGTCGAGCACGGCTTCGCCGCAGGTCTCCCGTATCAAATTGGTCAGTTTCGGATTGGCCAGCATCAGCCAGCGCCGGAACGTGATGCCGTTGGTCTTGTTGGTGATGCGCTGGGGATAGAGATGGTTGAGATCGTGGAACACGGTCTCCTTCATCAGGTCCGAATGCATCGCCGAGACGCCGTTGATGCGGTGCGAGCCGACGAACGCCAGTTGCCCCATCCGCACCCTTCGGCCGGAGCGCTCGTCGATCAGCGACACCGAGGCGCGGAAATCGACATCGCCGGGGCAGCGCTGCTCGGCCAGCGCCAGATGCGCGGCGTTGATGCGGTAGATGATTTCCAGATGCCGCGGCAGCAGCCGTTCGAACAGCTCGACCGGCCAGGTCTCGAGCGCTTCCGGCAGCAGCGTGTGGTTGGTGTAGGACAGCGTCGCGATCGTGATCTTCCAGGCTTCGTCCGAGCGGAAATTGTGCAAATCGACCAGGATCCGCATCAGCTCGGTGACGGCAAGGCTTGGATGGGTGTCGTTGAGCTGCACCGCGGCCTTCTGCGCGAGGCTGCGCAACTGTCCGTCGGCGGCGAGGTGCCGCTTGACCAGATCCTGCAGCGAGGCCGAAACGAAGAAATATTCCTGGCGCAGCCGCAATTCGCGGCCCGCCGCGCTCTCGTCGTTCGGATAGAGGAATTTGCAGATCGATTCGGCGCGCGCTTCCTCGGCAACCGCGCCGAGATAGTCGCCGGTGTTGAAGGCATCCAGCCGCAGCGGATCGGGTGAGCGCGCCGACCACAGCCGCAGCGCGTTCACATGCTGGCCGCGCCAGCCGACGATCGGGGTATCGTAGGCGACGGCCTGCACCGTCTCGCCGGGATGCCAGCTCGCGCGTTCGCGGCCCTTGTCCTCGACATGGGTGACATGGCCGCCGAAATGCACCTGATAGACCACCTCCGAGCGCTGGAATTCCCAGGGGTTGCCGAAGCCGAGCCATTCGTCGGGATATTCCTGCTGCCAGCCCTGCGCGATGATCTGGCGGAACAGGCCGAAATCATAGCGGATGCCGTAGCCGATCGCGGGGATCGCCAGCGTCGCCATGCTTTCCATGAAGCACGCCGCAAGCCGCCCGAGGCCGCCATTGCCGAGTGCGGCATCCGGCTCGCATTTGCGCAGATCCGACAGGTCGACGCCGAGATCGCCGAGGGCTGCCTCGAACACCGGCAGCAGCCCCATATTGTTCAGGGCGTCGGTGAACAGACGGCCGATCAGGAATTCTAGCGAGAGGTAATAGACCCGCTTGCGGCCGGCGTCGTAGTTCTCCTTTTCAGCCGTCAGCCAGCGGTGTACGACGCGGTCGCGCAGCGCCAGCGCCGCGGCCTTGTACCAGTCGCGCTTGGTCGCCATGCCGGTGTCCTTGCCGATGGCAAGCCGCAGCTTGGCAAGGATCGCGCCCTTGATTTCGGAAAGCGCCAGTTCGTCGATCGGTTGGCCCGGCACCGGAAAACTCCCTGCGAATTGTTCTTGCAACGCGTCAATCCCTGCAGTTGAGAACCTTGGAAAAGGATACGCGCCTTACACCGCAACCGAAACCGTCCAGGCGATTGTTGTGCACTGCGCTGATATGTTTTTATGCAAGGACCGGGCCGATTTGGTGGCCTGCGCCCCTCGATTTCGGTGCTAGAATGGTGCTCGAAAACCGGGATTTCGCTCGAGTCTGGAGGAGGATGGGCCATGAGATTGATGATCGAGATCGCCGCTGCGGCACTTCTGATCTTCTGTATTAGCGCCACCAGCGCGGCCTTCGCCGCCGGCAGGACGGGCCGGGCCGCCGACGGATTGAGCTGCTCGTTCAGCGTCCCGGCGAATGCATCCCCCGCGGCCCGATGCGCCGCGATCAAGCGCCAATGCGGCGGAAAATTCTACGCCAATTATTGCAGCGACAAGATGCTGTCGGCGATGTGAGCCGGCCGATCGAAGCCCGCCTCGCAAGAAAGATGATTCTGCCGACCGGTTCAGTCTCGCTGTGTCCCGCCGAAGACGCGGACGCTGAAGCGTTCGCTGCGCTCCGGGTTTTGGCGATGCGCGAGAGCCTTGCACGCATCGGACGCTTCGATCCGCAGCGCGCCCGCGAGCGGTTCCTGTCGAACTTCGTACCAAAACTCACGCGACACATCCTGGTCAATGGATCGCGCGCGGGGGTCGTTGTCGTGAAGCCGGACGATGACGGGTTGGTGCTCGATCACCTCTACATCGATCCGCACTATCAGGGGCGTGGCGTGGGTGCGGCGGTTCTTGCTGAGGTTTTTGCCGAAGTGGACCGGCAGGGAATGGCGCTGCGGGTCGCGGCCCTGCGCGGCAGCGACTCAAACCGCTTTTATATCAGGCACGGTTTTACGCTCGAAAGGCAAGCCGAGTGGGACAATTACTATGTGCGTCCCGCCACCGGATAGTTCCCGGAGATAGGCGCCGAACCCAAGTCGTCAAAACATCACATGCCTCTGCTAGCAGGCAGGCATGACCTATCTCTATTTGGGCATCGCGATTCTCGCCGAAGTCGCGGCGACGACGTTCCTGAAACTGTCTGACGGTTTCAGCAAGCCGCGGCCGTCGCTGATGACGGTCGCAGGTTATGGGGTCGCGTTCTATTTTTTGTCGCTGACGCTACGAAGCCTGCCGACCGGCGTGGTTTATGCCGTCTGGTCGGGCGTTGGCGTCGTCTCGTCGCCACGATTGCCTGGGTGTTCCAGAGCCAGAAGCTCGACTTGCCGGCGGTCAGCGGCATGGGCCTGATTGTCTCGGGGGTCGTTGTCATAAATCTGTTTTCCAGCGCTGCTTCGCAGTGAATCGGCCTGCGGCGCTGCACGCCCGCGAAGGGAAACACACAGCGCTCATCCGCCCGTCAGCCGCACCTCGCTATGCCGCGAGGCGCGAAGATCGCCCGCGCTCTGGATCCTTCCGGCTTCGGCCAATGCTTGAAGGCGTGCAGCCAGCATTTCCGCATTGATCGGCCAGACAAGCGTTTTGCAGCGAATGACAAGGTCGCCGATCACCCGGGCGGTCTTGCGCCAATGCGGTCCCAACGAAGAAAGGATCAACTGGTCAAGCTCGGTCTCCGACACGGATGCGGGGAGCACAACGTTTTCCCATCGCAGGACCGAATCGATGAGGGGCTCGTCTGACGACGGTCGCAAGTCCGGGTATCGGTCGTAGACTGTGCTCAAGAGGTCGAAATGCAAAGCAGAACCGATCTCTGCAAGAGGGACGGCGAGCATGGCCCGATCCCCTTGTTCAAGGGCAAGTATGACGTCGCTCGCCCGGCGCATGGCGTCGGCGGCAGCTTGCAGATGGCTGGCGAGTTCGACGGCCTGGATACGATCCATTGCGTTGATCTCCTTGAATTTTGTTTATTGGAACAAATTAAGAACACTTTAGCAAGTCTTTGATATATCATTGTGATTCGACGCAGTGCCGACACAATATCTATGGTCTACCGCCAGTATCGAGGACTACATGTCCATGTCCACCATCGCATTCGATCAATTCGCGCTCACCCGTATCGCCGATTTCGCGCGTTCGCTGTCGCGCCTGCATCTGGCCTCGCGCCGCCAGGCGGTCGATGACGACGCCATCGACCGAGAGTTCAACGCCGTCTGCATGTCGGTGTGGGGCTACACGACCGACGATTTCAGCGACGATCTGTTCTCGATTCAGGATCATGGCTGGCTCGATTCGCTCGACGAAGCGCACGCGCGAATCTTTGCCGCCGAGCAGGGCTACGACCTCGTCGACGATCAGGGCATGCTGAGCGACTGGTGGGGCTATTGCTGGATGATCCTCGCCGAAAAGCGCGGCCTGCTGACGCCGGAGAACCGCGCCGCGGCGCGCGCGGCGATCGAGGAAAAATACCTGTCGGCGCCGAACGTGATCGGCGTCATCGTCGGGCGGTGATGTTTGTACTCCGTCATTCCGGGCGATGCGAAAGCATCGAACCCGGAATCTCGAGATTCCCCGGGGCGCAATTGCGCCCCTGAGGTCTGGTCCTTCGGACCATCCCGGAATGACGGCCTTGATTCGCACTGATGCTATTGTTGAGTCGTTCGATCGGCCGTCAATTCACTTCCGCCCGCTTCGCCGTCCTCGGCGTCTTCGGCACCGCGCTTGCCGGCATCGCGATCTCGCTTCGAGCTTCCGGCATCACGGTTTCATTGACCATTTCAGCGCTGACCGGTGCGACCTTGATTTCGCCGAGCCGCGCGCGGACGCTGGCGGTGAGGCCGGGATAGGAGGACACCGGCGTGAATTCGGCGGTTTGCTCGGCGCCGAGGCGAACGCCCGTATAGGCCACCAGGCCGTCGGTGGTGGCGACCACATCGCCCGAGCGCAGCGAGGTGTCGAGCGTGAGGTCGACCGGCGCCAGGCCTGTCGGGCTTCGGCCGTTGCAGGTGCAGTCGGCGCGCAGTGCCTTGCGGTAGGCGAAGGCGTTTTCACTGTCGGCATAGCGCTCGCCATTGCCGGCTGAGGCGCTGTCGATGTTGCTGCCGTAGAACACTTTGGTGGTGCTGGCGGGGCAGAACGCCTGGCACATCTGAACCGGCGTGGCGTTGCCGCGCGTGGTCAGCGGAAAATATTTGCCGTCGCAGCTGCGCACACAGAAGGCGGGTCCGGAGCCGGCGACGCGAGGTGCCGGCGTCGGTGCGGGCTGGGTTTGCGGCTGATGATTGCCGAACGGATCGGCAAAGAAATTCGCCTGTGGCGGGGCTTGCCGTGCCTGCTGTTTCTGGCCACCGCCGAAAAACACGTCGAACAGGCCTTCGGCCGAGACGCTGCCGGGCACCAGCATGATGGATGCTGCAAGCGTGGCGGCGGCCATAGACGTCGCGCGGCGCCGCATGCGCGAAAAAGCCAACTCTGTACGCAACGCTAACTCCACCCAACGCAACACTTACGCTCCAACGCGCTACAGGCGTCAGCGGGATTCACCATAATCCAGGATGGTAAACGAGCTATGAGCAAGCCGTGCGCGGCGAGAAAGAATTGCTTCTCTTCTCCCTCTCCCGCGCTTGCGCAGGGCTGTCCCGGGAAAGGGGTCATGTGATTCAAATGACTCACTTTTGTCTTTTTGAGTCTCGACACTCGATAAATACAAGAAGCTACTGTGCCC
>JACDAG010000389.1 GCA_013695565.1 Bradyrhizobium sp. | reverse complement strand
CGGAAAATGCTTCTTGAGGTCGTTGACCTGGAGCAAGGGGGTGCTCATGCGGCGGCCGCTTCCTTGAGCGCGTAATGGCAGGCGGCGATATGGCGGGGGCCTTTCTCTTCGAGACCTGGCGCAACCTGCCGGCAGAGATCGGTCGCCAGCGCACAGCGCCCGGCAAAGACGCAGCCCTCGATCCGTCCCTTGAGGCTGGGCACCTGGCCCGGAATTTCGGCAAGGCGCCGCGCCGCGCCGGTCAGCGAGGAGCCGAGCTTGGGCACCGCGCCAAGAAGGCCCTGCGTGTAGGGATGGCGCGGCGAGCGGAACAGCTCGGCCACCGGCGCCTCCTCAACCTTGCGGCCGGCATACATCACCATGACGCGCTCGGCGATTTCGGCGACGACGCCGAGATCATGGGTGACCAGAATGATTGCAGCACCAACGCGATGCTTGAGGTCCAGCATTAACTTAAGGATCTGCGCTTGAATCGTGACATCGAGCGCCGTGGTGGGTTCGTCCGCGATCAGGAGTTTGGGATTGCAGGCCAGCGCCATCGCGATCATGACGCGCTGGCGCATGCCGCCAGAGAGCTGGTGCGGATATTCGCGCACCCGCCGCACCGGCTCAGGGATGCCGACCAATGTCAGCATCTCGACGGCACGCGCCTCCGCGGCCTGCTTGTCGAGTCCCTGATGCATCCGCAGCGTCTCGCCAATCTGACGGCCGACGGTCAGCACCGGATTGAGGCTCGTCATCGGTTCCTGGAAGATCATCGAAATGTCGTTGCCGCGGATGGCGCGCATCTCGCGCTCGGAGAGTTGCAGCAGATCCTTGCCCTGGAAACGGATCGAGCCCGCGATCTTGCCCGGCGGCTCGGCGATCAACCGCATCAGCGACATCGAGGTGACCGACTTGCCGCAACCGGATTCACCGACGATGGCCAGCGTCTCACCTTCATTGACATGGAAGGAGACGCCGTCGACCGCGCGGTTGATGCCTTCGGGGGTGCGGAAATGGGTCTGCAGGTTTTCGACTTCGAGCAATGCCATTTGATTACAGACTCTTGGCCATGCGCGGATCGAGCGCATCGCGCAGGCCATCGCCGAGCAGGTTGACGGCAAGCACGGTGACGGACAGGAAGGCGGCAGGAAAAAACACAATGTAGGGTTTGATCTGCCACAGCGCCCTGCCCTCGGCCATGATGTTGCCCCAGGACGGAATGGTGGGCGGCGTGCCGGCGCCGATGAAAGAGAGAATGGACTCCACGATCATGGCGCTGGCGCAGATATAGGTTGCCTGAACCAGCATCGGCGCCAGCGTGTTGGGCAGGATGTGGCGCAAGATGATCATCGGCGTTCGCGTGCCCGAAGCAGTGGCGGCGTCCACATAAGGTTGCTCGCGCAGCGACAGCACGACGCTGCGCACCAGCCGCGAGACGCGCGGGATTTCGGCCACCGTGATCGCCAGGACCACGTTGCCGACGCTGGCGCGCGTCAACGCCATCAAGGCTACGGCGAGCAGGATCGGCGGGATCGACATCAGCCCGTCCATGAACCGCATGATGATGCCGTCAGCCCATCGCACGAAGCCGGAGACGAGGCCGATCGCGAGACCGGCGAGCGAAGCCAGCACCGCCACCGAAAGGCCGACCGTGAGCGAAACCCGCGCCCCGTAGATCACGCGCGAATAGATGTCGCGGCCCAGCACGTCGGTACCGAACCAGTAATCCGCCGATGGCGCGCGCGTGCGTTTGGCGGGCGCGATCGCGGTCGGGTCGACGGTCCCGAGCCAGGGCGCAAGAAGCCCCATCAAGACGAGGCAGATCAGCAACGCGCCGCCAATCGCGACCGTCGGATGATTGCGCAGGAATCCGAGGATACCGCGCCGGATTTTGACCGGCATCAGCAAATCCGGCAATTGCTGCGCGATGACGAGGCCCGGCGGTATCCGTGCCGTGCTGGTGTCCAGGACGGTCAATAGCGGATCCTCGGGTCAACCAGGGTGTAGGTGACGTCAACCATCAGATTGACGAGCACATAGAGGAAACTGAACAGCAGCACGATGCCCTGAATGACCGGATAGTCGCGGCGCAGAATCGCGTCGATCGTCAGCCGGCCAAGGCCCGGAATGGCGAACACGCTTTCCGTCACCACCGCGCCGCCGATCAAAAGCGCGATACCGATCCCGATCACCGTGACGATTGGAACGGCGGCGTTCTTCAGCGCGTGAACGAACAGGATGCTGCGCTGGTCAAGGCCTTTGGCGCGGGCGGTGCGGACATAATCCTGCTGCAGCACCTCGAGCATCGAAGCCCGGGTAATGCGCGCAATCAGCGCGATGTAGACGGAGCCGAGAGCCAGCGCCGGAAGAATCAGGTTCTGGAACCACGGCAAAAGGCCTGCTGACAGCGGCGTGTAGCCCTGCACCGGAAGCCATTCGAACTGCAACGCGAACACGTAGGCAAGCACGTATCCGACCACAAAGACCGGAAGCGAGAACGCGAACACGGCGAAGGCCATGATGGTGCGGTCGATCCAGCTTCCTGCTTTCCATGCCGCCACCACGCCGAGGGGAACCGCGACAAGGATGGTCAGGACCAGCGTAATCGCCATCAGCGAGAATGTCGGCTCGATGCGCTGCGCGATCATCTTGGAGACCGGCATGTTGGTGAAGATCGAAGTGCCGAGATCGAAGTGCAGGATATGCCAGACCCAGCTGCCGAACTGGATCAGAAACGGCCGGTCGAGGCCGAGGCTTTGGCGTATCCGCTCGACGTCATCGGGACTCGCCTGATCGCCTGCAATCACGGCCGCCGGATCGCCCGGCGCGATGTAAAGCAGGCTGAAGACGAGCAGCGCGACGATCGCCATCACGGGCAAGGTCGAGAGAATACGCCGCAGGATATACGAGAGCATGTCTGTTCACCGCGCCGTCATGCGGTCTTCGACACGCCCCAGAAGAACGGCAGCGGCCCCTTCGCGATGCCGGAGACATTCTTGCGCCACGCCGTATAGCTCAGGAAGAAGCCGGTCGGCGCATAGATGACATCCTCGAGCGCCGCCTTGTTGAGGCGCCCCACCGCGGCTTTCTCC
>JACDAG010000350.1 GCA_013695565.1 Bradyrhizobium sp. | reverse complement strand
CGGTCGAGTCCGACCGCGCGCTGCTGCGCCGGCTGCTGCAGAACTTCATCTCCAACGCCATCAAATACACCCCGCGCGGCCGCGTGCTGGTCGGCTGCCGCCGCCATGGGCAGAGCCTGCAGATCGGCATCTATGATACCGGCGTCGGGATTCCCGTGCAGAAGCGCGGCGAAATCTTCAAGGAGTTTCATCGCCTGGAACAGGGTGCGCGGATCGCGCGCGGCCTCGGCCTCGGGCTTTCGATCGTCGAGCGGCTGGCGCGGGTGCTCAACCACGGCACCACGCTATCAGCCAACGCCAGCGGCGGCTCGGTGTTCTCGGTGACGGTGCCTATCGCCAAGGCGGTCAACTATACCGCCGCGGTCACCAGTGCGACGCCGCTCTCGAAAACGCCGATGAGCGGCGCCCTGATCGTCTGCATCGAAAACGACCCGGCGATCCTCGATGGCATGAAGACGCTGCTGACGGCCTGGGACGCCGAGGTGATCGCGGAGGCCGATCCGGAAGCTGCGATCATCGCGATCGAGGCCTCGGCGCGAAGCGTCACCGGCCTGTTGGTCGACTACCACCTCGACCGCGGCAATGGCGTTGCCGCGATCCGCGAGATCCGCCGCCACTTCGGCGAGAGCATTCCGGCGATCCTGATCACGGCGGATCGCAGCCCGAATGTGCGGGCGGCGGCGCGCGAAGAACAAATCGCGGTGCTCAACAAGCCGGTCAAGCCGGCATCGCTACGTGCCCTGCTCGGCCAGTGGCGCACCCAGCAGATGGTGGCGGCGGAGTAGCTTTTCTGACACTTCGACGGTGGGCAGTACCGTAGGATGGGTGGAGCGCAGCGATACCCATCATCTCGTCGCTCACCATAGGAACTACTGGCTAGCTAATCGCCTTTGTGGCGTTCCTGCCATTCCCTGATCTCAAGTTTTTGTTTTGACGTCCATAGATCGCTGAACCTTGCGCGTCCCGTTAACACCATTCCGAAAAACGTAACGACGCAAAGCGCCACGGCGACATAGAGAACGGTGATCCAAAAATTGAAGACATCCAGTTGTGGAAACAACCAAAGCAGCGGCCTATTGATTATCGAGATTGCCGCGTATAACGGAGCGAAGATAAGACTCGAAGATAAGACTCATCGTGTTACTCCGGCCTTGCTATTACCGCGATACTCATCATCTCGCCATCTATTCAACGCCTCTCGCCAAATTCCCCGTCGAGGCCGGAAACTTCGCCGGCCCAATCTTCCGGATAGACGCCTCGCGTCACCATGCGGCGAAACGACGAATACGGCCAATCGCTAACACGTGTCACAAGCCCATGCTTGACGGGTTGATGTGAACATAGTCGATGTGGCGCTCAAAATCCTTCTCATCGCGAATCGTATGCTCCCAGTAGCGCCGCTGCCAGATACCGCGTTCGCCTTTGGCCGCGCGGCTACCTGAAACAGCCTCTCCGGCAGCGAGATGCCGGGAGAATGACGTCTTGATGAGCCGCCACCGCGTGGCGAAATCTGCATCACCTTCCGGCAGCGTCCAGACGGTGTGGAGATGATCGGGTAACACGACCATCGCGTCGATCGAGAATGGATGGCGCTGTCGCGTCTCGCGCAAGGCCGTCCGCAATGCATCGATATTTTCGGTCAACAGTCGATGCCGCCGATCCGCCAGATTGACGGTGAAGAAGAAACAGCCTCCGGCAACAAAATTGCGGCGGTAGCCAGTCATGCGTACATACTCTGGTAGCGAGGCGATGGGTATCGCTGCGCTCCACCCATCCTACGATCTGGTCGCTTCGACGGTCAAATCAGAGGCGCGAAATTCAGATCGCGGTGTTCAATAAGCGCGCAGGATCGCCCGCCCCCGCGGCCCGTCACCAACCCATCGCCGCGCCGACCAGCTTCACTAATTCCGGGTCGTCGAAATTCGCGGCCGTCGTGACGGCGCCCGCCGCGAGCATGTCGGCATGGGCAAGACTCGTTCGTATCCCGATCGTCGCGATGCCTGCGGCGGATGCCGATTGAATGCCGGAGCGGGAATCTTCGAATGCAACCGACAGAGCGGCTGCGGCACTCGCCGCGCGCAAGCCTTCTAGATACGGCATTGGATGCGGCTTGCCGTGGGCAAGCTCGTCACCAATGATCAGCGCCTTGAAGCGGTCGATGATGCCAAGTCCGGACAGCAGCATTTCTGCATTCAGGCGCGGCGCGTTCGTCACCGCGACCATCGGGATGCCTGCGCGATCGGCGTGGGCAAGCAGCGTCATCAGGCCGGGCAAGGGTTGAATTTTTCCGGCAACGAGTTTGCGGAAGGCGGCTTCCTTTTCTCCGATGATCGCCATCTGGCGCGCCGGCGCTTCATCCGCCAGAAAACGCGCGCCGATCGACGCGCTGGAGAATCCCTGAAGCTCCTCCGTGAAGCGCGCGTGATCGAAGATGTGACCGCGGGGGCCGAGGACCTGATTGAACGCCTCCAGGTGAAGCGCATCAGTGTCAGCCAGCGTGCCGTCAATATCGAACAGCAGCGCTTTGCCTGGTACTGGCGGCATTCGGAATTCTTTGCCGTTACGACGTCGGCGTGCCCTGGCGCCACTGGCCGCCGGAGATTTTCGCGGCCGCGATCACGGCCTGGGTGCGGCTTTCGACGCCGAGCTTCTGCAGGATCGCCGACACATGGGCCTTGATGGTGGCTTCCGAGACGCCGAGTTCATAGGCGATCTGCTTGTTGAGCAGCCCCTCCGACA
>JACDAG010000342.1 GCA_013695565.1 Bradyrhizobium sp. | reverse complement strand
CCCGTGCGACAGCACGATCGCCTCGATGCCGGCCAGGTCGACCCCGAGCCGTTCGACATTGCGCAGCAGGACATGCGGTTCAGGGCCGGTATCGAACAACACGCTGCGGCTCGACCCGTTTCGCCAGGCCGTCACCAGACAGGCAAAGCCATGGGCGGCACAACACAGGCAGCGGCCGCCGATCAGCCGCATCCCGCGCTTGAAATGCCCGGATAGTTCGGACTCCGATGACGGCTTTACCGTCGACAGCATGTCGGTCGAATTATCGACCAGGATCAGGATTTCCAGGCGATCGACGGCAAGGAGCTGGTTCACGGCCATGCTCCGCCATCAGCCCGCTTTCTCCTCTTCATCGAAGATGCGCAGCGCCATCAGCGAATGCGCCAGCGTTCCGCCGGCCTTGACGGCGGCGGCAACGAACGCCGCCTCCGCGATCTCCTGCTTGCTGGCACCGTTGGCGCGGGCGTGTTTGGTATGGGTGTCGATGCAGTAGGCGCACTGGGTCGTGAACGCGACGCCGAGCGCGATCAATTCACGGTATTTCCTGGGAATGACGCCGTCCTCGCGCTCCATCGAATGATGGAATGCCATGAATGCACTCCCCTCCGCGGCGGCGAGGCCGAGGAGTTCGGGAATGATGGTCAGGTCTTCGCGCCGCTGGTACTGGCTCATGGAAAATTGCCCTCTGTTCATCTGCGATGACTGATAGAGGGCGTGGGAATGGAAAACGGTTCGCGGCCTTTCGATTATTTCTGAAATTATTTTCGGACCGGCCCCGAAGCGCCGGTCCGAACCTTCAGCTCACCATGCGCTGATGGTTTTCCCAATACGGCTTGCGCAACTCGCGCTTCAGGACCTTGCCGGCGCCGGACAGCGGCAGCGGGGTCGCCGTGACCTCGACACTGCGCGGGCATTTGTAACCCGCGATCAGCGTCTTGCAGAATTCCATCAACTCGTCGGGGGTTGCGGTCGCACCGGGCCTCGCGACCACAATGGCGTGAACCTGCTCGCCCCAGCGCTCGCTCGGTATACCGATCACGGCGCATTGCGCCACCGACGGATGCTGCGCCAGCGCGTTTTCGACCTCGGCCGAATAGACGTTCTCGCCGCCGGAGATGATCATGTCCTTGACGCGGTCGACCACGTAGACGAAGCCGTCCTCATCCATGTAGCCGCCGTCGCCGGTATGCATCCAGCCGTCGATGACCGCCTTGGCGGTTTCCTCCGGCCGCTCCCAATAGCCCATCATCACATTGTCACCGCGCACCGCGATCTCGCCGACGGTGCCCGTGGGCACCACCTTGTCGTCGCCGTCCACGATCTTGACCTCGCAACCCAGTGTGGGGCGGCCGGCGCCGCGATGGCGACCTTTGGCGCGGCCATCGCCGATATGCTCCTTCCAGTGCAGGATCGTCGCGATCGGCGACAATTCCGTCATGCCATAGGCCTGGATGAACTGCACGTCAGGCAATGCCTTCATCGCGCGGCTGAGCACGGCATCGCTGATGACGGAGGCGCCATAGGAGATACCCGTCAGCGACGACAGGTCGTAATCGCCGAGTTTCGGATGGTCGACGAACATCTGGATCATGGTCGGCACCAGCAGCACGTCGGTCACGCGATCGCGCTGCATCGCACCGGCGACGCCGTCGGGCGTAAAACCCTGGATGATGACGTTGGAGCCGCCGCTGAGCAGCACCGAATACATCGCCGCCCCGTTGGCAAGATGGAACATCGGCGCCGCGTGCAGATAGATCGTGCTGCTCGGCCACATGCCTTCGCCGAGTGCGTTCAGCGCATTGACCATCAGATTGCCGTGGCTGAGCATGACGCCCTTGGAGCGTCCGGTGGTGCCGCCGGTATAGAAGATGCCGGCGAGATCGCCGCTCTCGCGCATCGCATCCGGCATCGGGCCGGAGCGCGCGATCAGTGCGTCAAAGCTCTCCATGCCGGCAGGCGTTTCGCCGTCGTCGGCGTAAATCAGCTTGAGGCCCGGGATCGCCTTGGCGAGCGTCGTGCCTACGGCGGCAAACGCCTTGTCGACGAACAGGATACCGGCACGGCAATCGCGCATGGCGTCTTCGTTCTCGAGCGGGCTCCAGCGGATGTTGAGTGGCACGATCACAGTGCCGGACCAGCCAGCCGCCAGATAGAGTTCGAGATAGCGGTCGGAATTGAGCGACAGCATCGCGACCCGGTCGCCGGCTTGGGCGCCGAGCGCGCGGATGCCGGCGGCAAGGCGCGCCACGCGGTCGCCGACCTCGCGCCAGTTCTTGCGCCGATCGCCACAGACGATGGCCAGGCCGTTCGGATTGATCTGCAGCGCGCGCCGCAGGCCGTGCGTGACATTCATCGTGATACTCCCGGTGATTTGCGTTTCCTGACCGGCGGTTTGTCCGCCTTTTTCGGTTTCGACTTCAGGTTCGATTTGATCGCGAGCCCCTCCGTGAGGCGGATCGCGAATTCTTTTGCTATGGCCTCCGCTTCGAGCGCGCCGCCGGGCTGGTACCAGTGGCCGATCCAGTTCAGCGAGCCCGCAATCGCAAAGGCGGAAAGCTTGACGTCGCAAGGCCTGATCGATCCATCCTTGATCCCCTGCCCGATATAGTCGCTAAAAGCCTGGTCGATCTTCTTCTTGGCGAGGCGAACGATTTTTCGGTTGTGCTCGGTGAGGTCGCGAACGTCGAACCGCACCAGGCTCTTGCCGTAGTCGGTGGTCATCGTCTCGGCGTAGCTGACGATCAGCTCGCGCAGTTTTTTCAAACCGGTGCCGCCGGTGGCGGCGATCTTGTCGATGCATTCGTCGACGCGCTCGGCGCCGATCGCCCAGCATTCGTAGAGAATCTCGTCCTTGCCGCGGAAATAATTGTAGAGCGCGGGCTTGGTGATGTTGAGCCGCTCGGCGACGTGGTTGAGCGTGGTGCCATGATAGCCCTGCTCGAGGAACAGCGCCACCGCGGTGCGCAGCACGGCCTCGCGCTTCTCGTCGCGGGCGCGGCGACGGCTTTCGAACGGCATCCACGG
>JACDAG010000305.1 GCA_013695565.1 Bradyrhizobium sp. | reverse complement strand
AGCCGCACGACATATTTCTTTACTGAAATCTCCTTGGTAGCCATGACCCTCTCCATCGCTCGACTCGCGACGGAATCGAATCACAAAAAACACGTCCTTTCAAACTAATTGAAGCGGCCGACTAGCTACGATCCCGACGCGATCCGTCGCTTTTTGCAGATCCTCGTGAACTGCGACCGCGTCTTCAAGCAGTTCCGCACCGGATTCCTCGGCAAGGCGAGCCCGGTGCATTTCTTTTGGGGCAGTTTTGATCTGGCGGTGACGCGCTTCTCTGGCCGCCGTGCGCCGCGCCATCCCGGCGGCGTGCCCAATCTGCCCGATGCGGTGGCCCATGAGGCCTATTCGCACGAAGAAAGCAGCGCCGGCTTCTGGCCCGGCTCAGGCGCGGTGGATTATCCCGCGTTCTATTCCTACGCCTATCCGGAACCTGCGGGCTTCCGCGCGATGAAGATACACCCTGACGCGGCGTTCTTCAGCGAAACGCTCGGCGAATTCATTTTGCCTTACGATGCCGTGCGCACCGCCGCTGACCCGGACCGCGCTTGGCTCGATTTCCTGCAAGGCACGTACGATGCCGCGGCGATTTCAGCGAAATGGGATCGCGACGCACTGGAATGCGATTTGGGTCAACCCGGCGTGGTGCGACAGGTTTAGGGCCTTCCATTCTGATTGAATCGGGAACGATGTCCATTTCGCTGGAAAACGCTTTGGGCGCGATCAATTCTCGCCTGCAGCGTCGACTTCCGCCGTCGAAAGCCACCAGTCATGGCCCGCAAACCAGCAGGTATCATCGACAGCATTATCGAGCCGGAGCGACTGCACGCGTTCCCAGCCGTACAGAAACGCCTCCGTCAGACGGCGGCCGGCATCCTCGTCCTGAAGGCCGACGCAGCCGATGAATTGTGCCCGGCCAAAGAATTTCGCCGGCCACACCGCGCCCTGATCGGGCCGCTTGACCAGCAGCATCCCTCCCAGCACGCCTGCGGGCGCAAGCGGAAACAACAGCCGGCCACCGGGATGCAGCGCGTCGAGCCACACTCTGGCTGGTTCGGCCGCACCGGCACAAACGTAGATCAAATCCGCCTTCGGCAAATCCGGCGCAATGCCCGACCTGGGCTGAACATTGACCTGCGGCAGGCCTTTCAGGTTTTCACGCGCGCGATCGGCCAGGTTTTCGTCGATCTCATAGCCGTGCACCCGTCCGCCCGGCCCGACCAGCTGTGCGAGGATCGCGGTGTAATATCCCGTGCCCACGCCGACCTGCAGGACAGTCTCGCCTTCCTTCAATTCGCAGGCACCGAGCCAGTAGGCATGAGCGCTGGGCATTCCGATGTTGAGACTTTGCGCGCTATCCAGCGCGACCAGCGTATTCTGATAGATGAACGCCGGATCATCATTCGGGGTCTGCACATAATCATGGCCGCCGAGCGTGATCAGCCACGGCCCCGGTCCCACAAACGGTTCGCGCTTGACGGTGCGAAAGGCCTGCTCAATCCGGGTACCGCTGACCTTGGCTGCGGCGCAGACAAGGCTGGCATAGAACGAACGCAGATTTTCTGATCGGTCTTCCATGATCAACTTCCGGCAATACGATGCTCGATGGTATTCGAGACGGTCGCCTGCAGGAAGTTCTAGCCGCGAGCTTGATGCGTAGGGTGGGCAAAGCGAGAGCGTGCCCACCATCTTCTTGCATCGTGCTGCGATGGTGGGCACGGCGCAAACGCGCCTTTGCACACCCTACGAAAGCTAATGTTGCAACTGTGGCTTCACCACGGTCTGGCGAACTTCGGCGCCACAATCGGAGCATTCATAGGTGAAGTCGATCTTCGCCATGGTCCAATGCGGCTCGACGTCTCTCACAAACATCGGAAGCCCGACGCAGCTCGGACAGATTACGAAAGCCGGCTCGATCTCGTCGTGATGGTGAACATAGGCTGGCATGTCGGCACTCCCTGCGGAAGCAATCACCAGTAGCCTTGTGTAGCCCCTTGGACTGTAGCCCGTAGGACCCGACAACCAGCATACGCCCGGGCCGCGAATGCGATCATGAACTCTTGCGAACACAGGAAGAACGATCGCACAATCCCGTCGTGTGTGACAGTTTTGCACGACCGTGTCGTCTCCGCCACAGATCGTCAGTTATCTTCGCGCGACAATGGTTTACCCGGTGCGCGTTGCGTGCCGTGGGCGACCTCGGCCTCACCTACCAGCTCTTCGCCTTCAGATAGGCCCACTGCTGATACTCGACGCGGTCCTCGTGAAGCGCCTGGGCTTGCACTTCCTTCGGCAGCATCGCAAGGCTCGGAAAGTTGTCGGCCGACCGGCGCGTCAATCCGGTGACGGTGATGTCATGCGTTGCTTCGAACCGCGCCAGCACGGTTGGCGTGATGGCGACATCGGTGCGCATGAAATCGTGAAGCTCGACAATGATATCCGCATTCCGCAATGCCGGAACCTTGTCGGGATCGAGCAGTTCGAGCTCGTAGCTCTCGCAATCGGAAAATATCAGCGAGCGGTCGCCGCAGATCGTCTTCAGCGTCTCGGGCGTACACTCGCCACCGACGATCACGCGGTCCTCAACCTTGTTGATGCCGGCGAGCTCGCGGCATTCGCCCCGGGCTTTGCTGGAGATATCAAAGGCAAACACCTTGGCGCCGGGTGCCCGCAGTGCGAGACCGACAGCGACGAAGCCGTCTTCGCAACCGACGTCGGCGATGATCTTCGGCCCGCGCTGCAGGGCGGTTTCGATAAAGCCGTGAATTTCCGCCTCGTAGCTGCCGGTCAGCAACGGCAGATAGACCTTCGCAAGCTCGCGGCGGTGAAAGATCATTCCGGCGAACGGCCCGCCCTGCACCACGGAGCCGAATTTGCGAACGAAGGCTTCCTTCCATGGCGACAATTTCGACTGCAGACGAACGTTTCGCCGCCGGTGCGCCACGCCCCGGCCATAGCGGATCGCACTGAACAGCGCCGGGGCATAGGTCGAGATGGCGCGTTTGACGGCAAAGACGTGCGAGGGGTTCATGGGGTACTCCGTATTTCTTGTAGCAGTCGTTTTTTCGGGGCAGGCGGCGCTTGATCAATGGACCTCTTCGCGCGATGGCGGCTTGCCGAGCGCGCGCTTCAAACGTGCCGCAAGCTTTGGATAATTGCGCAGCTCGCGCGCCGCACGATCGCGCAGGGCGTAGGGCATTCCGCGCCAGCCCAACGCGGCGCTGATATCGACCAGCGGCAACGGCATGACGCCGAAGCGGCGCTTGTAGGCATAATTGCCGACGGAGAAATCGAAATCCCGCACGCCGTCCTTGTGCAATGCTGCCATCGTGCGCTCGATGATCAGCCGGCCGGGCGAACAGTTCGACCATTTCTCGCCGGCATTGCTGATGCGGATCATCACGTAACGCGCGCCGCAGCGGATCCCGAGCAGGGTCGCAACGATTTCGTCGCCGACCCGAAGCGCCGTCACCACGGCATAGCCGCTGCCGACGCCGTCGCGCACCAGGTTACGGTAGAACGCCGCACAGGTTTCGTCGTTGAGGATGAAGTTCAGGCCAAGGCTCTGCATCCGCGTGCCTTGCTGGACTTCCGTGGTCGAGAGAATCCGCAGCGCCTCATGGGTATCGGTGACTGTCTCGAACGAAGCGGCCGGGTCGCGCGTGAACACGCGCCAGCTGCGCTCCAGTTCCTTGCGCACGGTCTTTTCCAGCGTGAAGCGCCAGGCGTCGTAATCCTCCGCCGTAACGACGACATTGCCGTTGAGCGAACAGGCGCCGGCATCATCGAGCAACGCCAGCGGATTGGGACGGCTGTCGATCTCCAGCGGAATCTTGCGCAGCCGGACCAGGTCAGCGCCGCCTTGCATCCGGCGCAACGCGATCATCAATTCGCGCCACAGCACCCGCGCCGCCCGGGCATCGCGCGGCGCCGCGGGGCCCAGGATCGGGGCGTTGTAATCGGTGAGATCGAGATCGGCGAATTCGACGATCGAAAGTTTGTTCTGCCGGCGGCGGATCAGCGGCAGCAGGGCGGCCTGCTCCCTGGTCGCGGCATCAGTGACGATGGCGATCAGCGGCTCGACGCCGTCGGCCATAGCGAAGGCGTCATACCAGGCCGCATACCATTGCGGATGCTGAAACGGCGTCGACGGGCTGATGTCGTTCCAGCGCGCCACGGCCTGTTTCCAGTCGGCCACCAACTCGACTTGGTATCCGGTCGCGCGCGCGGTTGCCCGCGCGTCCAGTTTTCCGGCATGGGTGGTCAGCACCGTCATGACAGCGGCCTTCGGCTCAAGCCGCTTTGGCCAGATCGACGATCTTGCCGGGCTGGGTGGCATCGAGACGGAAGTCGATCGGGCGGCGGGCGCTGCGCTCGCGCTTGACCCATTTGCCGTCGCGCAAGAGCTTCTGCATCACTTTCTTGGCGAAGAAGGACGGCCCGCGCAGGCTGCGGCTCTTCGGCTTGTAGCCAAAACGATGACGCAACATGCCGTTGGCGAGATTGAGGATCTCGGCACGGCGAATCTGATCGTCGGTATAGGAAATCGTCATCGAGATGCTGAACGTGTCGAGATTCTCGACCCGGTGCGGTGCATTCATCGGCCAGTTCAACATCTGGCCCGGTCCGATGTCGAGCACCTTGGCGTGGTCGTCGTACCATTCCTTGTAGGGAACATCGACTTCGACATTGAACAGCGCGATGTCCTCGAGATTTTCCGGCGTGATGAACGGCGCGGTGTTCGGATAGACGTAGACGCGCTTGCGGCCGGCGATCTGGATCAGACCCTGCCCCGGCAAGTCGGCGTGATAGTAGACCTGCGCGTCGGGCGAGGAGACCAGGATGCTTTCCTGATGGTCCTTCGGAATTTCGAAGCCCGGAACCTTGTCGAGGACCTCCTCGAACATCTTGTCGACCAGCTTGCGATAGCGGCTGTCGACGGCACCGACGTTGCGCATATTGAGCCACAGCCCGCCGCGGGAGATGGCCTCGACCACCTGGCGGCCCGAGAGATTGCCGATCTCGCCTTCGCGCCACACCCGGCTGGAGCCCTTGGCGCCGGTCTTGACCAGGCTGTACTGTTCGCGGGGATAGCTCTCGATCAGCTTGGCGATCGCGTCCATTGAGAAGGCCGGCGAATTGTGCATCTCGTGCTCGAGCCGGATCGGCTGATGGCTCCACAGATCCGAATGCGTCTCATTCCATTTGGTGAAAATCTGGCCTGTCGTCATTGTCGCGCTCCCGCTGGCTTCCGGTCGATTGCTTCGGCGATCGATTGTCCCGGATGTACCGAAACCGGCGGTCGCCGCCATTAGGTTGGTCGTCCGTGTCCCGATATGAGACGGCCGGATGATCCCTGACCTCGGATTGGCAAGAACGATGCCGCGGGCCGGCCCTGGTGCCTTTTCCGTTCCGATGGAATTGGAACGGCTCCAGATTCCTGATTTGACGCGTTTTCTTGACGCGAACCGGTATCCACCTCGGATCAAGTCCGGGGCAGGCTTTCGCTGGAAAACGCTCTGGCCGCTTACCGGAAGCTAATGTCTGGGATGTATGGCTAACGCAGATATTTTTGGGAAAAGATCGCCGCGCACCGATGACGAGAGAAACCCGATATCGGGCGCTGTTTCTTGGCGCAGGAGCGGAAATGCTGTGCGGCGTCGGGCAATTCACCCGATTGCTCGGCGAGGCGATCGAAAGGATCGAGCCCGGCATTTCCACCACATTAACCCTGACGCGGTCGGAAGGCTCGTTTGCCGATATCTGGCGCGCGGTCGGCTCGGCGCAGAGCGTGGTCTGCAATTTCCCGATCGTCGCCTGGAAGCGGGTGATGTTCGCACCGCTGCTGGCGATGGCCGTGGCTCGGCTGCGGCGGCGCAAGGTTGTCCTGATTCAGCACGAGTGGAACGGCCTGCACGGGCTGCGCCGGATCACCTATATGCCGGCCCTGCTGCTGGCCAATACGATCATCACGTTCTCGCCGTTGGTGCGCCGCGAACTCGAAGCGGACTCTCTGGTCGGCTGGACCGCAAGAAAGTGCGTACTGGCACCGCTGCCGCCGAACATCGAGGCGCCAGCGGGATTTGCGGATTCGGAATTGCGGCACCGTCTCGCGACCGCGCGGCAGGACGGCCGGCTGGTGATCGGTCATTTCGGATCGATTTATCCAGCCAAGCAACCCAATGCGCTGCTCGAGATCGGCGCAGTCCTGAAACAACGCGGGCTCAAGCCGCTGATCCTCTATGTCGGCTCGTTCATCCGCGGCGTCGACACGGTCGAGGAAGATTTTTATGCGCGTGCCCGCCAGCTCGATATCGCCGGAGACGTGATCGTTTCGGGCTTCGTCGCCTCCGACCACGAGGTGTTTGGCCTGTTCGGCACCGTCGACGCGTTCTGCTATCCGCTGGATGAGGGGCTCAGTGCCCGCCGCTCCAGTATTCTCACCTGCGTGCAGTCCGGCAAGCCGCTGATCGTCACCGGGCCGAGCCTGGAAGAAGAGTTCGATCATCATCCACGCTTTAAGGAATTGATCGACCGCGGCGCCATCGTGCTGGTCGCGCGCGGCGCGGACGGCGAGGCCTATGCCGACAGCATCCTCGCGGCGTTGACGTCGCCGAAGGCGCACGCGCCGTTCGATTTCGATGGCTGGTGGAAGGACGTCGCGGAGGCGGTGCGCGCGGTCATTCCTGCGCGCGAAACCGCGCCAGATAGTGCAGGCCGAACACCGCGATCAGGAACGTGACCCACAAGGCATCGGCACGGTCGAGGAAGAAGCTCTCCATCGAGGACAGATAGATTCCGAACAGCCAGACGCGCAGGAATGCCATCGTCAGCGGGCCGTTGTTGCCGCCTTCATCCGCGTTCTGGAAATCGCGCAGCGGCTTTATCACAAGTGCGACGATCAGAAGCGCGACGCCCGGCAGGCCCATGCCGAGCGCGGTATCGAGATAGCCATTGTGGCTGTGTGAGGCGAACCCCGCCCATTCCTTGCCCTCAGGCAGACTTTGAATAGCACTGCTGCCCCAGAACGCGGCGAAGCCGTAACCGGTCGCCAGTTTCGGCTGCAACGACTGCAGGGCAAAGGCCCAGATATCGATGCGGCCGGTGAAGCTCGCGTCCAGCGGCAGCATTTGGGCAATCGCAGCCAGGCTGTCGTTCATGACCGTGCCGACGCTGAGCATGTTCAACAACACCAGCGGCGTCAGCAGCAGGACGACACGGGCGGCAAACGAGCGGATCACCGACGTCAGCGACGTCAGGATCAGCACGGCAAGGCAAAGCGCCAGTGAACTCTTGCCGGCAGCGAATAGCAGGAACAGCGACGACAGGGCGATCACGATCACACCGGAGACCCACTTGCCCGCGCGTATGAAGCAGATGCCGAAGAACAGCAGCACCACCATGATGGCGGCCGCGACGTTCTTGTGCGCAAACGAGCCGCGCCAGTTTCCGGCAAGCCCGGGTTCCTGCGGGTCGGTCGCCAGATGAATGGCCAGATGCGGCGCCAGCAGGATTCCGAGAAAGCAGGCCGCCAGCAGCACCAGCGAAGCAATGCTCAGCCAGCGAATGAGCTCATGCTGCGATCTTGCCAGCAACGGCAACCCCGCGGTTACCGCGATCACGCAGGCGGTCAGGCTGAAACGCCGGATCGAGGTGCTCGGATCGAACGACAACAGCACTGTGACGCATAGCCAGCCGATGAACAGCACGAATGCCGGCGCCAGTAACGTCGCCAGGCCCCGCACATTGTTGCGCATGGTCAGGATCATGGTCAGAACAGCGAGGCCGCCAAAGATCGCATAGGTCGGTAGTTCGTTGCCGGTAGTGACGTCCCCGATCTGCATATTGCTCAGATCTTCGAACGGATGCAGCGTCAGCCAGGCCAGCAGGAGGACGCCGACGAAGGTGGCGCCACGAACGATGTCGATCACCTGCTGGCGCCGGATCTCACCGACGACGGCATGGACTTCCGAGGTGATGACGAACAGGCTCACGCTGGTATTTTCGAGGCTTTGTACTGTTGCGGTTCGATGCCGATCGCCGCCAGCACGCTGCCGACCGCGACCGTCATCGGGTGCATCGCGATGGTCCGTTCGCGCTCGGTGAATGCGGCATAGGCGGCGTGAACGAGCGAGAGC
>JACDAG010000304.1 GCA_013695565.1 Bradyrhizobium sp. | reverse complement strand
GTTTCAAGAGCGTGTCGAACACGCTGCGCATGGTCGGCCGCAATTATGGCCTGCGCGGGCTGCCTTACGTGGCGCGCATCCTGATCCCGGCGGCGTTCGGCTCGATCCTGACCGGATTGAAGATCGGCTGGGCGTTCGCATGGCGCACGCTGATCGCGGCCGAACTCGTGTTCGGCGTTTCGTCCGGGCAGGGCGGGCTCGGTTGGTTCATTTTCGAAAACCGCAACCTGCTTGATATACCCGCTGTCTTCGCCGGCCTGTTGACGGTGATCATCATTGGCTTGATCGTGGAAAACCTGATCTTCCGCACCATCGAGCGCAACACCGTCCAGAAATGGGGCACCCAATCATGACCGACAAGAAGAAAACGCCCGACCAACTTCGCAGCGCGCGCTGGTTCGCCCCCGACGATCTCCGGGCCTTCGGCCATCGTTCGCGCGCGATGCAGATGGGCTACGCGCCGGAGGAATGGAAGGACCGCCCGGTGATTGCGATCCTCAACACCTGGTCGGACGCGCAGCCCTGTCATATGCATTTCAAATCCCGCGTCGATGACGTCAAGCGCGGCGTCCTGATGGCGGGCGGTTTCCCGATGGAGCTGCCGGCGCTGTCGCTGTCGGAATCCTTTCTGAAGCCGACCACCATGCTCTATCGCAACATGCTGGCAATGGACGCGGAGGAGCTGCTGCGCGGTCATCCCGTCGACGGTGTCGTGCTGATGGGTGGCTGCGACAAGACCACACCGGGCCTTCTGCTCGGCGCCACCAGCATGGGGCTGCCGACGATCTATCTTCCGGCCGGGCCGATGCTGCGCGGCAACTGGAAGGGCAAGACGCTGGGCTCCGGTTCGGACGCCTGGAAATTCTGGGATGAGCGGCGGGCGGGGAAAATCTCCGACAAGGACTGGGTCGATGTCGAGGCCGGCATCGCCCGCAGTTACGGCACCTGCATGACCATGGGCACGGCTTCCACCATGACGGCGATCGCCGAATCGATCGGCATGACCTTGCCGGGCGCATCCTCGATTCCGGCCGCCGATGCCGGCCATATCCGGATGGCCTCGGAATGCGGCCGCCGCATTGTCGAGATGGTGTGGGAGGATCTGACGCCGGACAAGATCCAGACCCGGGAAGCCTTCGAGAACGCGATCACGGTGGCGATGGCGATGGGCTGCTCGACCAATGCGATCATCCATCTGATCGCGCAGGCCCGCCGCGCCGGCCAGGACATCGGGCTCGATGATTTCGAAATCGCCAGCCGCAAGGTGCCCGTGATCGCCAATGTGCGGCCGAGCGGCGACAAATATCTGATGGAAGATTTTTTCTATGCCGGCGGTTTGCCCGGCTTGATGAGCCGCATCAGGGAGCATCTGCATCTCGACGTCATGACCGTGACCGGCCAGACGCTGGGCGAGAACATCGCGGACGCCGAAGTCTATAATGATGACGTCATCCGGACCGTCAAGGATCCGATCTATGCCGAAGGCGCGCTCGCCGTTCTCAAGGGCAACCTCGCGCCGGACGGCTGCGTGATAAAACCCTCCGCCTGCGAGCCGCGCTTCCTCAAGCATACCGGGCCGGCGCTGGTGTTCGACGACTATCCTTCGATGAAGAAGGCGATCGACGATCCCGATCTCGACGTCACGACGGATCACGTGCTGATCCTGCGCAATGCCGGACCGCAGGGTGGCCCGGGCATGCCGGAATGGGGCATGCTGCCGATCCCGACCAAACTGGTGAAGCAGGGCGTGCGCGACATGGTGCGGCTGTCGGATGCGCGCATGAGCGGCACCAGCTACGGCGCCTGCATCCTGCATGTGTCGCCGGAATCCTATATCGGCGGCCCGCTGGCGCTGGTGAAGAACGGCGACCGCATCACGCTCGACGTCAACGCCCGCACCATCAACCTCGATGTGCCCCAAGCCGAGCTTGCCAAGCGCCGCGCCGAATGGAAGGCGCCGGAGCGCCGTTACGAGCGTGGCTATGGCTGGATGTTCACCAAGCATATCAAGCAGGCCAATGAAGGCTGCGATTTTGATTTTCTCGAAACCAGCTTTGGCAAGCCGGTTGATGAACCGTCGATTTATTGAGTTGCCGTCATTGCGAGCGAAGCGAAGCAATCCATCTCTCGGCACGAAGAAAAGATGGATGGCTTCGTCGCTTTGCTTCTCGCAATGACGGGGATAGAGCACTACTCAAACAAAAAATACCTGGAGGAGGACCATCCATGAGCATCACACGACGCCATATGCTTACTGCTGCCGGTGCCACCGTAGCTTCGACGCTGCTTTCTCGCGCTGCCGGCGCGCAATCATTC
Organism: Bradyrhizobium sp.; assembly: GCA_013695565.1. Taxonomy (GTDB): domain Bacteria; phylum Pseudomonadota; class Alphaproteobacteria; order Rhizobiales; family Xanthobacteraceae; genus Bradyrhizobium. The sequence continues at coordinate 15,616 of JACDAG010000304.1, read as the reverse complement.
CCGTTCACGATGAACCAGCGCTATCCCGATCCGTCGGTGCAGATACTGGATCCGAGCTTTACGAAATACCGGATCTATTCCAGCACGATCGAACAGATCGCGACCGGCTTCCGCTGGGCCGAAGGGCCGGCCTATTTCCCCGAGGGTGGCTATCTCTTGTGGAGCGACATTCCCAACAACCGCATCATGAAGTTTGACGAGAAGACCAACCAGGCCAGCGTCTTCCGCGCCAACGCCAATTATGCCAATGGCAATGCGCGCGATCGCCAGGGCCGCCTCGTCACCTGCGAGCATTCGGTTACCCGCCGCATCACCCGCACCGAGAAGGACGGCAAGATCACGGTGCTGGCCGACAAGTTCGAAGGCAAGCGGCTCAACGCCCCCAACGACATCGTGGTGAAGTCCGACGACAGCATCTGGTTCACCGATCCCTTGTTCGGCATCAATGGCGAGTGGGAAGGCAAGAAAGAGAAGCCCGAGCAGGCCACCACCAACGTCTACCGCATCGCCAAAGACGGCAAGATATCAGCCGTCATCACCGACATCGTCAATCCCAACGGGCTGGCGTTCTCGCCGGATGAGAAGAAGCTCTATGTCGTGGAGTGGAAGGGCACGCCCAACCGCAGCATCTGGGCCTATGACGTCAACGCCGACGGCACGCTCGGCGGCCGGACCAAACTGATCGACGCCGCGGATCAAGGCGCGCTTGACGGCTTCAAGGTAGATCGCGACGGCAATTTGTGGTGCGGCTGGGGCAGCAACGGCGCGTTGCAGGGCGAACCGGCTGACGTCGGTGGCCGAAAAGTGTTCCAGCTCAAGGGCAAGTCCGAAGACCTCGACGGCGTGATGGTGTTCAATCCGGAAGGCAAGCCGCTCGCGTTCATCCGCCTGCCGGAGCGTTGCGCCAATCTCTGTTTCGGCGGTCCGAAGAACAATCGCGTTTATATGACGAGCTGCCACTCGGTGTATGCGCTGTATGTGGAGTCGCATGGCGCGGTGTAAGCCACCTGTCGTTCCGGGGCGCGAAGCGAACCCGGAACCTCGAGATTCCGGATTCGCTCGCTGTCGCGAGCGCTCCGGAATGACGATGAAGAAAGTGAGTACCATGACAAAACTCTCCGACGCCACCCGCAACAAGCTGAAGACCGTGTCCACCGCCACCGTCGCCACCGCGCTGTTCAAGCGCGGCTTGCGCATCCAGATGATCCAGGATGTGCATCCGCTGGGGCCCAACCAGCCGGTGCTGGTCGGCGAGGCCTTCACGCTGCGCTACATGCCGGCGCGCGAGGATCTCAACAAGATCGAGGTGTTCCGCGACCGTGCCCATCCGCAGCGCAAGGCGATCGAAGACTGCCCGCCCGGCGCGGTATTGGTCATGGACAGCCGCAAGGATGCCCGCGCGGCATCCGCCGGCGCCATTCTGGTGACGCGGCTGATGAAGCGCGGCGCGGCCGGGGTCATCACCGACGGTGGCTTTCGCGATTCCGCTGAAATCGCCGCGCTCGGCTTTCCCGCCTACCACCAGCGGCCGAGCGCGCCGACCAATCTGACGCTGCATCAGGCGATCGAGATCAACGTGCCGATCGGCTGCGGCGACGCGCCGGTGTTCCCCGGCGACGTCATTCTCGGCGACAGCGACGGTGTGATCGTGATACCAGCGCATCTTGCCGACGAAATCGCCGACGAGGCCGTCGAGATGACCGCGTTCGAGGATTTTGTCACCGAGGAGGTGCGCAACGGCCGCTCGATCCTCGGCCTCTACCCCGCGACCGACGAACAGACGCCAAAGGATTTTGCGGCTTGGCGCAAGACCAACGGGCGATAATATACAAGCTGGCCCATACCGAACGCATTTTCTCCAACAGTGAGTCCACTCATGCTGATGTTCAACAGTCTGATCGATGGCGAATGGTTGTCCGATGGCGCCCGCGCGCCGAACGTCAATCCGTCCGATACCAATGATATCGTAGGCGAAGCTGTGCGCGGCACGCGCGCGCAGGCGGAGGCCGCGATCGCGGCCGCCAAGGCGGTGTTTCCGGCATGGTCGCGGTCGACGCCGCAAGTGCGCTACGACATCCTCAAGAAAGCGTCGGACGAAATCCTCGCGCGCAAGGACGAGTTGGGCCGGCTGTTGTCGCGCGAGGAAGGCAAGACGCTGCCGGAAGGTATCGGCGAAGTCGCGCGCGCCGGACAGATTTTTGCGTTCTTTGCCGGCGAATGCCTGCGGATGGCGGGCGAGAAACTGGCCTCCGTGCGTCCCGGCATCGACATCGAGATCACACGCGAAGCGCTCGGCGTTGTCGGCCTGATCACGCCGTGGAATTTTCCGATCGCTATTCCGGCCTGGAAGATCGCGCCGGCTTTGGCCTATGGCAACACCGTGGTGATCAAGCCCGCCGACCTCGTCCCGGGTTCGACCTGGGCGCTGGTCGATATCCTGCATCGCGCGGGCCTGCCGAAGGGCGTGCTCAACCTCGTGATCGGGCGCGGCTCCGAAGTCGGCGCCGTCCTGCTGGAGCATCCCGATGTTGCGGCAATCAGTTTCACCGGGTCGGTTGTCACTGGCCAGAAGGTCGCATCCGCCTGTATCGCCTCGCGGCCGATGAAGAAGTTCCAGCTCGAGATGGGCGGCAAGAATCCGCTGGTGGTTCTCGATGACGCCGATCTGAAGGTCGCGGTGGAATGCGCCGCCAACAGCGCGTTCTTCTCGACCGGACAGCGCTGCACCGCCGCCTCGCGGCTGATCGTCACGTCAGGGATCCACGACAAATTCGTCGAGGCGCTGACCGAGCGGATGCGCGGCCTCAAGATCGACGATGCCGTCAAGGCCGGCACCGACATCGGCCCGGTGGTCGACCAGAGCCAGCTCGATCAGGATCTCAAATATATCAGCATCGGCAAGGACGAGGGCGCCAAGCTTGCGTTCGGCGGCGAGCGCCTCAATCGCGACGCGCCCGGCTTCTATCTGCAGCCGGCGCTGTTCACCGATGTGACGAACAAGATGCGGATCGCGCGCGAGGAAATTTTTGGGCCGGTGGCCGCGGTGATCCGGGTCAAGGATTACGCCGAAGCACTGGCGACCGCCAACGACACCGATTTCGGCCTGTCATCCGGCATCTGCACCACCAGCTTGAAATACGCCAGCGACTACAAGCGGAATTCCGAAGCCGGCATGGTGATGGTGAATTTGCCGATCGCGGCGTCGATTACCACGTGCCGTTCGGCGGCCGAAAAGGCTCCAGCTTCGGCGCCCGCGAACAGGGCCGCTACGCCGCGGAGTTTTATACGACGGTCAAGACCGCGTATACGTTGCCGTAAAGCGAACGGGCGACGTTCCCCGGTTCTGCGGAGCAGCGTTTCACGCTGCACCGCGTCCGGGACACGAGGCTCACACCTCCGCCTCCGCCAACCCCACCGCCCATAACGCAAACGCATAGACGATCGCGATCTCATCGAGCCGGTTGAAGCGGCCCGACGCGCCGCCATGGCCGGCGCCCATGTTGGTGCGGAGCAGCACCGGGCCGCCGCCCTTCATGGTCGCGCGCAGCCGCGCGATCCATTTTGCCGGTTCCCAATAGGTGACGCGCGGATCGGTCAGCCCACCCATCGCGAGGATCAGCGGATAGTCCTTGGCCGCGAGATTGTCGTAGGGCGAGTAGGAAAGGATGGTGCGGAAATCCTTTTCGCTCTCGATCGGGTTGCCCCATTCCGGCCATTCCGGCGGCGTCAGCGGCAGCGTGTCGTCGAGCATGGTGTTGAGCACGTCGACGAACGGCACTTCCGCGACGATGCCGGCGAACAATTCGCCCGAGCGGTTGGCGACCGCGCCCATCAGCATTCCGCCGGCGCTGCCGCCATGGCCGACGATGCGTTTTGCATCGGTGTATTTTGCCTCGATCAACGCGCCGCCGGCGGCGGCAAAATCGTCGAACGTGTTGGTTTTCTTTTCGCGCTTGCCGTCGAGATACCAGCCCCAGCCCTTGTCCGCGCCGCCCCTGATATGCGCGATCGCATAGACGAAACCGCGATCGACCAGCGACAGCCGGTTCGCGGCGAACGAGGCCGGCATCGCCATGCCGTAGGAGCCGTAGCCATAGAGCAGCAGCGGCGCTTTGCCATCGCGCACCAGGTCCTTGCGGTGCAGGATCGAGACCGGAACTTTCGCGCCGTCATGCGCCGTCGCCATGATGCGCGTGGTGACGTAGTCGGCCGGGTCATGGCCGGATGGAATCTCCTGGCGCTTGCGTAAGTCCCGCGTCCGCTTCGCCATGTCGTAATCATAGACTTCCGAGGGCGTCGTCATCGACGAATAGGAAAACCGCAGATTGGTGGTTTCGAATTCATAGCCGCCCATGGTGTCGAGCGAATAGGCCGCTTCATCGAAGGCGATGGCGTGTTCTTCGCCGCTCGTGAGGTCGCGGATGATGATCGCAGGCAGCGCGTTGGCGCGCTCCAGCCGCACCATGTGGCCGGCGTAGAGTTCGACATCGAGCACATAGATGCCTTCGCGATGCGGGATCAGGTCGCGCCAGTTGGCGCGCTCGGGCGCATCCAGCGGCGCGGTCATCACCTTGAAGTCGATGGCGTCATCGGCGTTGGTGAGGATGAACAATTCGTCGCCGCGGTCGGCGATGGAATATTGCACGCCTTCCTCGCGCGCTGCGACCAGTCGCGGCGGCGCCTCGGGGTTGGCCATGTCGATCAGCCGCTGCTCCGAGGTTTCGTGATCGCCGCCGGCGATGACGCAGAAACGTCCGCTGGCGCTCTCATGCAGATGGGTGAACCAGCCGGAATCCTGTTCCTCATAGACCAGCGCGTCGTCGGCCTGTTGGGTGCCGAGGCGATGCCGCCACACCTGCATCGGCCGGTGGTTGTCGTCGAGCTTGACGTAGAAGAAGCTCTTGGCGTCCTTGCTCCAGACCACGCTGCCGTCGGTCTCCTCGACCAGATCGTCGCTGTCCTGGCCGCCGGCCCAGTCGCGGACGCGGATCGAGAAATATTCCGAGCCCTTGGTGTCGGCGCTCCAGGCCTGCAAGGCGTGGTCGGGCGAATGCCGCGCACCGCCGAACTTGAAATAGCCGTGGGAAGCGGCCAGCGCGTCGCCGTCGAGCACGATCTCGACCTCGCCGCCGTCGCGCGGGGTGCGGCCGAACATCTCGTGCTGGCCGCCCTCGCGGAATTTTCGCAGATAGGCGAACGGGCCATCCGGCGCCGGCACGCTGGAATCGTCTTCCTTGATGCGCCCGCGCATCTCCGCAACCAGCTTCTTCTGCAGCGGCGAGGTGTGACCGAGCAGGCTCTCGGTGTAGTCGTTTTCGGCTTCGAGATATTGGCGGATATCGGCGTCGAGGATCGACCGGTCGCGCAGCACCTCCTGCCATCTGGCATCCTTGAGCCACGCATAATCATCCGTCACCGTGATGCCATGGGTGGTGAAGGAATGCGGGCGGCGCGGCGCCACCGGCGCCTGCAGGGAACGGCCTTTGGTCGTCGATTGGGTCAAGCGATCCTCGTTATGGTCGGTGTTGTCTTTGTACTTTTCGTCATGGATTGCCGGGGGCATCTGCGTAAAGACGCGCTTTGCGCTTTTGCCCGGCAATGACGGGGAGAGGCTGTTGGCATTAAATCGGGTCGAAAGTACGAATTGCCAGAAGGGGTTGCCAAGTGGCCACCCGCAGGGTTGTTGGCGGCGGACTTGTATGGTTAGGCTTTTCGCCGCACCCGAGAAAGGCCTGGATGCTCTTCAATTCCTACCTGTTTATGTCCGTGTTCCTGCCGGTCGTCCTGGCCGGTTATTTTGCCCTTGGCCGCCGCAGCAATCTGGCCCCGGTGGTGTGGCTGGCGCTGGCGTCGTTCGCCTTCTACGCCTTCAGCGGCTGGCCGTTCGTGCTGTTGCTGCTGGGCTCGATCGCCTTCAATTACGGCGTCGGTTATCTCCTGATCGAGCGGAAACTGCGCCCTGGCCTGCGCTTCGCGGTGCTGACCATTGGCGTCGGCGGCGATCTGGTGCTGCTCGGCATCTTCAAATATGCCGGCTTTGTCGCCGCCAATCTCAATGCGGTGTTTGCGACCCATTTCGTCGTCAACATCGTGCTGCCGGTCGGCATCTCCTTTTACACCTTTACCCAGATCGCATTCCTGGTCGATGCCTTCAGGGGCAATGTCGCGCGCTACGCGCTGCCGCATTACGCGCTGTTCGTCACTTATTTTCCGCACCTGATTGCCGGTCCCATCCTGCACCACAGGGATATGATCCCGCAGTTCGAGCGCGCCGAGGCCAAGCGCCCCGATCCGCATCTGATCCTGTGCGGCGTGATGATCTTCGCGATCGGCCTGTTCAAGAAGACCTGCCTCGCCGACGGCATCCAGCCGCTGGTCGCGCTGGCGTTCGGGCCGGCGACGCCGACCTTCGATCAAGCCTGGATTGGCGCGCTGGCCTATACGTTCCAGCTCTATTTCGATTTCTCCGGCTATTCCGACATGGCGATCGGGATATCGCTGATGTTCGGCATCTTCCTGCCGCTGAATTTCAACTCGCCCTACAAGGCGACCTCGATCATCGATTTCTGGCGGCGCTGGCACATGACGCTGTCGCAGTTCCTGCGCGACTATCTCTACATCCCGCTCGGCGGCAACCGCCACGGCCCGGCACTGCGCTACGTCAATCTGGCGATCACCATGCTGCTCGGCGGCCTCTGGCACGGTGCCGCCTGGACTTTTGTGGTGTGGGGCGCGCTGCACGTCGCTTATCTCTGCATCAACCACGCCTGGAACAATTACGGGCCGAAGCTGGCGCCGCGCTTCGCTCCCGTGGCCAATGTCGCCGGTATCATCCTGACGTTTCTCGCCGTCGTCGTCGCCTGGGTGTTCTTCCGTGCCGACAACATCACGAGCGCGCTGCATGTGCTGTCGAAAATGGCCGACCCCGGCCATATCGCCTTCGGCCGCGGCGAGATGGCTTATTCGCTGTTCATCCTGCTCTATGCCGCGCTCGCCTGGTTCGCGCCGAACACGCAAGAAATAATGGGCTACGATCACAGGAATCGGAAGGTCGGCGAAAATCTCGGCGCATGGCGACTGCGCCCACTGTTGATCTATGCAAGTGCTGCGGTGCTGGCGTTCGGGATTCTCGGAATCCAGCAGCACAGCGAATTCATTTATTTCAGGTTCTAGAGCATGATCCGGAAAAGTGGAGGCCGGTTTTCCGAAGAGATCATGCTCAAACATGACATGAGAACAGCTTCCAAACATCTGGCGAGGCTTCTGTGCGCGACGGTAGCCATCATCCTGGCAGTTGCGGTGCTGAACTATGTCGTCGATCCCCTGCAGCTGTTCCGGCCGGCCCGGCTGTTTCCGGCGATGTATTCGCCCGACAGCCGGATGCAGGACGCCGGCCTGATCCGAAGCCAGGAGTTCGACACCGCCTTCATGGGTACTTCGCTCGCGATCCACTTCCGGCAGAGCGAGATCGACAAGGCGCTGGGCGTCCGCTCGCTGAAACTGTCGATGACCGGCGCGACCTCGAAAGAGCAACGTTTTGTGCTGGCGGCGGCGCTGGAGCGCCGTCCGAAGCGGGTGCTCTGGCAGATGGACGACTGGATCTTCCGCAACGCGCCCGATGTCGATTCCGAAGCCTACTTCCCCGCGGATCTCTACCGGCGCAACGCCAGGGGCATCGCGAGCTATCTGTTCAGCGGCGCGATGGGGCGGGAATCGTTGATGGTCGTGGCGCGAACGATCCCGCCGCTGCGGCTCACGGTCGCGCGGCTGGCCAGCGGCGTCGTGTTCAAATTCCCGATTGCCGAGATCGATGATCTCAACGCGCTGCAGCCCGATTTCGACATTGCCGGCTCCTACAATGCGAAAGCCGCGCTATCGTCGTTCAGACGCATCACCGACCCCGCGCGCAGCGGAGAGATCGCCGCCGGTTACGATTACAACGCGATGGTCGCTGCCTTCGAGCGCGATGCGATCGGCCTGATCGAGCGCCATCCGGACGTGACGTTCGACATCTACTTCACGCCCTATTCGATCCTGCAATTCGTCGCGATGCGCGACGCGTCGCCGTCGACGCTCAAGGTCAGCTACGATTTCACCGCCTACGCTTTTCCACGATTGACGAAATTTCCCAACGTGCGTCTGCACGATTTCCGCGAGGTCAAGGCGATCACGCATGATCTCGATAATTACGCCGACGTGATCCATCACTCGCCGGTCATCGATCTCAAGGTCCTGCAGATGCTGGGGATGCGGAAATACCTCGTCGATCCCATGGCGCCGTTGGCATCGCTGGAGCGGCTGAAAGCGCAGGTTGAGGCGTATCGGCTCGAGCGCTGAAGCCATCCACCGTCATTGCGAGCGAAGCGAAGCAATCCATAGAGCCGCGAAGCAAGTATGGATTGCTTCGTCGCTCCGCTCCTCGCAATGACGATCTTTCCCTGGGACCTAACTATTCCGCAACCGCGCGGCGGCGTTGCCGCCGGGGATGCGATTGACCGCGAGCACCACCGCGAAGGTGATGATCAGCATCGCGATCCCGAGCACGGCGATGGCGGCGAGGTCGCCGCTTTCGTTGAGGTCGTAGATCAGGACAGACAGCACCTTGGTCTGCGACGTGAACAAAACGATCGCCGCCGACAATTCGCGCATCACGCCGATGAAGATGAAGCACCAGGTCGCGATCACGCCGGTGCGCAGCAAGGGCGCGGTGATCTGGCGCAGCGATTGCAGCCGCGTCGCCCCGAGGATGCGGCTGGCGTCTTCCAGTTCGGGGTGGATGGTCGCAAACGCCGCCTGCAATTGCTGATAGGCCGACGGCAGGTTGATGGTGAGGAACGCCAGCAGCAGGATCCACAGCGTGCCGTACAGCACGAACGGCGGTCGCGTATAGCTCAGGAACAGGCCGACGCCGAGCACGATGCCGGGCACCGCGATCGGCGCGGTGGCGAGGAAACCCAGGAATCGATGGCCGGAGATCACACGGCGCGCCGTGACATAGGCGATGACGAGCGCGAGTATCGTCCCGATGGTCGCGGTCGCGGCGCCGAGGATCACGGTGTTCTTGAGGGCCAGCTGGGTCGAGGACAATTCGGTGAACACGAACACGATGTTGTGCAGAGTCGCCGTCGCCGGGGTCACCAGCGTGGTCGCGTTAGGCGAGAACGCCGCATTGAGCAACGCCATATACGGCAGGAACACCGGGTTGAGCAGCACGATCAGGCAAAACGCCAGCGCCGCCCAGCGCCATACACCCATTTCGATCGGGCGCGGCGCACCATATTTGCCTCCCACAACGGAGTAGCCGCGGCGGCCGAGCAGAAATTTCTGGCCCTGCAGCAGCAGGATCGTCAGCAGCAGCAGCGGCACCGCGGCGGCGGCGGCGAGTTCGAGTTTCGGCGGATACTGGAACAGGCTCCAGATTTTGGTGGTCATGGTGTGGAAGCCGGCCGGCAGCGCCAGGATCGCGGGCGAACCGAACAGCGTCATGGCCTGCAGGAACGCGATCAGGCTGCCGGCGATCAGCGCCGGCAGCGCCAGCGGAATCGTGATGCGCCGCGCCGTGGTCCATGCCTTGCCGCCGAGAATGGCGGAGGCGTCTTCGAGTTCGCCGGGCATGTTGTCGAGCGCATTGGCGACCAGCACGAACACGAACGGAAAGGTGTAGCAGGAGATCACGAAGATGATGCCGGTCAGCGAATAGATATTGAAGATATGCACGTCCGACTCGGCGCCGGTCAGGAATCGATAGAACTGGTTCAATAGCCCGCTGTTGGGCGCGGCCAGCAGTTCCCAGGCCACCGCGCCCAGAAACGGAGGCGTCACGAACGAGGCCGTCACCAGCGCACGGACGGTCTGCCGCCCCGGCATGTCGGTGCGCGACACCAGCCAGCCGATCGGGGCGGCAACGATACAGCAGATCATCGCCGACGTCGTGGCGATGATCGCGGTCGTCATCAGGGGGTCCAGGAAATCCGGATCGGTGAACAGCTTGACGAAATTCTGCAGCGTCGGACTGCGCGCCTTGTCGGTGAAGGCATACACCGCGAGCCACGACATCGGCATCACGATCAGCACGATCATGACCGCCGCAAACAGCCACAGCACCGGCTTGGTCCAGTCGATCTTTGCCTTGGCGGGTGCGGTGTCGGTGGCGATGGTCATGCGATCTTTCTATCCGTCATTCCGGGATGGTCCGAAGGACCAGACCTCAGGTGCGCAATTGCGCACCGGGGAATCTCGAGATTCCGGGCTCGATGCTTTGCATCGCCCCGGAATGACGACAACAAAATCCAAGCCGTCCCTCACACCTTGAACAACTTCGCATACTTCGTCTTGATCTCTTCCGCCATTTCCTCGACGCCGGCCGCATCCTCCTTCATCAGCTTGATGTCGGAAAGCTTGCGGCGGCCCGGCTTCGACTGCACTTGCGCATGCGCGGAATATTGCGCGGTGTAGTCGCAGAAGAACTGCTGGGTTTCCCGCGTGTGCCACCACGCCTGGAACAGTTTTGCCGCATTGGGATTCGGCGCGGTCTTGAAGATGGCGGTCGGCCCCGAAACCGTTGGCGTGCCTTCGGTCGGATACAGCGGTTCGACCGGCTGGCCCGCTTCCTTCAGCAGCACGACACCATATTCATTGCCGTCGGCCATCACGGCGCGTTCGCCGAGCGCGAGCTTCTTCGGCGGATCGGTCGACGATTGCACCTGCATCACGCGCTGCTTCGACAATTTTTCGAGATAGCCCCAGCCCAGCTCGCGCACCAGCTGGAAGGTTGCGGTCATGATGGTGCCGCTATAGGCGGGATGGCCCTTGACCATTTTACCCGCCCATTTTGGGTCGAGCAGGTCCGCATAGCTCTTCGGCGCGTCCTCGGGCTTCACCAGATTGGTGTTGTAGGCGATCGACGACAGATAGATGCGCGAGGTCGCCGCCATCCCGTCTGGCTCGCGATAGGCTTCCGGAAAATGCCTGGCGACATCTTCGGGCACGAACGGCATCAGCCAGCCGTTCTTCTTCCAACTGATGATGTGGGAGGCGTCCGACGTATTGATGATGTCGGCGGCGCGGATGTTGCTGGAGAATTCCTGGCCGACCCGGGTGAACAGCCGCTCCGAGCCGGAGCGCTCGATCTGCACGGAAATCCCGGGATAGGCCGCCTCGAACGCCTTGCCGAGCTTTTCGCCGACCGGCAGGTCCATCGAGGAATAGAACACCACCTTGCCTTCTTTTTTCGCCGCCTCCACCAGGGCTGCGTTGATCGCGACCGGCGCCGGCGCCTGGGCGCGCACCGGCGAAGCAAACACGGTGCCGATTGCAAGCGCGGCCGAACCTTTGATCAGATTTCGCCGGTTGATGTGTTTGCTCATGAGCAGGCCTCCATATTTTCCTCCGTCATTGCGAGGAGCGAAGCGACGAAGAAATCCAGAGTACCACCCACGACTCTGGATTGCTTCGCTTCGCTCGCAATGACGACTTAAACCCGGAACAGTTTCTGATAGCGCGCCTTGATCTCCTCGCTCTGGGCTTCGGCGCCCGCGGCGTCTTCCTTCATCAATTTGATATCCGCCAGCGGCTTGCGGCCGGCATGTTCCTTCACCTGGGCATGCAGCGAACGAAGCCCGCCGGAATCGATCACGATCCGCTGCGCATCCGGCGTAAAGCAATAGCTCTGGAACAGCTTTGCCGCGTTCGGATTCGGCGCCGCCTTGAAGATGCCGTTCGGGCCGACGATGAACGGCGTGCCCTCGGCCGGATACACCGCTTCCACCGGCTGCCCGGCTTCCCTCAGCAGGAAGATGTTGTATTCGGTGCCGTCAGCCATCACGCTGCGCTCGCCGAGCGACAGTTTCTTCGGCGGATCGGTCGCCGATTGCACCTGCATGACGTTCTGCTTCGCAAGAGCCTCGTAATATTCCCAGCCGATGTCGCGAACCATTTCGAAGGTCGCGGTCAGGATCGTGCCGCTATAACCGGGATGCGCCTTGACCATCTTGCCCTTCCATTTGGGGTCGAGCAGGTCCTTGAAGCTCTTCGGCGCGTCTTCGGGCTTCACCAGCTTGGTGTTGTAGGCGATCGAGCTCAGCGTGGCGCGGAAACCAGCGTAGGTGCCGTCGGGGTCGCGATGCTCGGGCTTGTAATGTTTGGCGACGTCTTCGGGCAGGTAAGGCAGCAGGATGCCTTGTCGCTTCCATGCCAGCAGATGCGCGGCATCGGACGAGTTCGCGATATCGACGGCGTGGACGTTGCTGGCATATTCCTGGCCGATGCGCTGGTACACCCGCTCGGCGCCGGTGCGCTCGACGCGAACCTCGATGCCGCCGAATTTCTCCCTGAATGAAGCGGCGATCTTTTCCGACACCGAGAGATCGATCGAGGTGTACCAGACCACCTTGCCTTCTTTTTTCGCCGCTTCGATCAGTTGCGGCGTGATCGTTTCTGCCGGCGGGGCCTGCGCGCGCGAGGGCGAGGCGAACACGGTTCCCAATGCCAGCGCGGCCGAGGCCCTCAAAACGTTGCGACGGCTGATGTGCTTATGCGTCATTTCGATCCTCTCTCCGTCATTGCGAGGAGCGTAGCGACGAAGCAATCCATTCTTTCTTCGTAAGGCACGATGGATTGCTTCGCTTGCGCTGGCAAGGACGGTCTCCCTCAAACACGGAATAGCTCGTGATCTTGTTCATCGGCTCAGCGCCCGGCAGCGGTCGGGCGGCAGCGTCAGCCAGATATCGGTTCCCCTGGATACGTTGGTTTCGGTCGGGGTGGTGACGCGCAATGCCGTGCCGTCGGCCACCTCGACCATGTAGTCGCGCGCGACGCCGAGATAGACCTGCCGTGTGACGACAGCCTTGATCGCATTGTCGGGCGAAGCCGGCGCCTGCGTCGAAAGCTGGATGTCATGCTGGCGGATCGCGACCGGTGCGCTCTGGCCCGGTGTCAGCGGCGCACCGACCACCTTCAGCGTCGCGCCGGCAAAGGACACATGATTACCGTCGCGCGCGGTGCCCTTGATGACATTGCTTGCGCCGATGAAGCGCGCGACGAATTCGGATTCCGGCCGCGCATAGATGTCTTCGGGCGTGCCGAGCTGGTCGATCCTGCCGCCGTTCATGACAGCGATCATGTCGGCCGTGGTCATGGCTTCCGACTGGTCGTGGGTGACGTAGACCGTGGTGTAACGGTATTCGTCATGCAGCCGGCGGATCTCGAATCGCATTTCCTCGCGCAGATTGGCGTCGAGGTTGGACAAGGGCTCGTCGAGCAGCAGCGTTTGGGGTTCCACGATCAGCGCACGCGCCAGCGCCACGCGTTGCTGCTGGCCGCCGGAGAGTTCGCCGGGATAGCGCTGCGCCATGACTTCCAGTTTTGTCGTGGCGAGGATGGCGGCGAGTTTCCTGGCGATGGTGTCGCGATCCATTTTGCGCAGGCGCAGCCCGTAGACGATGTTCTCGGTCACCGTCATGTGCGGCCACAGCGCGTAGCTCTGGAAGATCATCGACATTTTGCGCTGTTCGGGCGGCGCCGTCCGCGCCTTCGAGGATACCAGCCGGTCGCCGACATGGATCTCGCCGTCGGAAGGTTCGAGGAAACCCGCGATCAGCCGCAGCGTGGTGGTCTTGCCGCAACCCGATGGACCCAACAGGCAAACCAGCTGACCGTGGTCGATCCGCAGCGAAACGTCATCGACAACCGCCAGCGATCCAAATCGCTTGGTCAGGCCACGCAATTCAACGGACGCCAATCGGAATCCTCCAGCGCTTATTACGCCGGAGTCTGCGCCCGGCTTCTACTGGCATACAGTATAAGCACTAAATGTGACGCGCGGGAAAGCCTTGGATTTCAGGCCAGTCCTCAGACTTTGATCGAATTGAATTGACCGGTTCGAGGTCCCGCTCTCTCACATGGTGAGAGAGCGATGTACTACGCGCTCACGCTCTCACCAAGCCACTCGATCGCGGCTTCGGTTCCGCCCTTGCCGTGCGGGATTTTGAGGGCGTTGAGGCCGACTTCGACGACGCCAAGCGTGCCCAGGATCATCGGCGCGTTGACGTGGCCCATATGCGCGATCCGGAAGGCCTGGCCGGAGAGGTCGCCAATGCCGGTCCCGAGCACCACGCCGCACTTCTCCTTGCAATAGCGTTGCAGCGCGGCGGGGTCGTGGCCGTTCACCAGAACCGTCGTCACCGTGTTGGAGCGCTCTTTGGCCTCGGCGATGTTGAAGCTGATGACCTGACCCTCGGCCCAGACCGCGACCGCGCGGCGAACCGCTTCGGCGAGCAGCCGATGGCGAAGGAAGGCATTTTCCAGCCCCTCGGCGTTGAGCATGTCGATCGCCTTGCGCAGCGCGAACAGCAGATGCACCGGGGCGGTGCCGGCATATTTTCGGTAATGCTCGGCGCCTTCACGTTCGGTCCAGTCCCAATAGGGCGTGCGCAGATTTGCCTTCTTGTGCACTTCGCGGGCGCGATCGTTGGCGGCGACGAAGCCGAGGCCCGGCGGGGTCATCAACCCCTTTTGCGATCCGGACATCGCGACATCGACGCCCCATGCGTCCATCTCGAACGGCATGCAGCCCAGCGAAGCCACGGTGTCGACCATGAACAAGGCCGGATGTCCCGATGCCTTGATGGCCTTGCCGATCGCTTCGATGTCGTTATAGGTGCCCGACGCGGTATCGACCTGCACCGCGAGGATGACCTTGATCTTGTGCTCCTTGTCCTGGCGCAGCCGCGCCTCGACGTCGGCGGAACGGATCGCGCGGCGCCAGTCGCCTGTCAGCACCTCGACCTCGGCGCCCATCGCGGCCGCGGCATTACCCCAGCCGATCGCAAAGCGTCCGCTTTCCAGCACCAGCACCTTGTCGCCGCGCGAGAGCACGTTGGACAGCGTCGCTTCCCAGGCGCCATGGCCGTTGGCGATGTAGATGTAGGACTGGCCTTTGGTGGCGAACAGTTTTGTGAGATCGTCGAGCAGGCCGTGCGTCAGGTCGAACATCTCCTTGGAGTAGATGTCGAGCGCCGGACGGTGCATCGCCTGCAGCACTTCGTCGGGCATGGTGGTGGGTCCGGGGATGGCCAGAAATTCCCGGCCCGCGCGAACGGTCATTTGTTTTTATTCCTTGTCGGTGGAAGGCGGAATCAAAGCGTCCGGAGGTTGGTACGGATTAGAGCATAACAATAGTGGATTGAAACCGTCATTGTCTGCAACAAACGCAAAGCGTTTGTGCATGAGAGCGCAGCGAAGCAATCCAGAGCCGCAAAAAGACTGGATTGCTTCGTCGCTTTGCTCCTCGCAAAGACGGCATGAGGGCCTTATTTCCCCATTGCCGCGGCGATCGCATGCCAGATCTGATCCTTGAGCTCGGTCGCCGGCGGGCTCGGGATCGTCACCGCGGGGCCATCGCGCTTTTTGCAGGCCTCGACGAGCCGCAGCACCCAGATTTCGCCATCGGTGTAATAGAGGTCGCCGCCGCCATTATGGCCCGCAATGGTCGGGCCGATGCCGGTCACCTGATATTTCGCGGTCACCAGCCCGGCGTTTTCCAGGTCGGCCGTGAGCAGCGCGCGCTCGGCGTCCAGATCAGGGCCGATGTGATGCGTCACGGCGACCGTATATTGGC
>JACDAG010000287.1 GCA_013695565.1 Bradyrhizobium sp. | reverse complement strand
GCGTGGCACTGGCTGTTGATGGGCGCCGGCATCCTCGTGCTGCAGGCTTTGATCCTCTATGCGATGGGCCGCCTGCCGATCTGCGCCTGCGGTTACGTCAAATTCTGGCACGGCGTGGTGCAGAGCTCGGAGAACTCGCAGCACATCACCGACTGGTACACGCTGTCGCACATCCTGCACGGCTTCCTGTTTTATGGCGCGGCCTTCCTGTTGTTTCCGCGACTCGCCTGGCCGGCCCGCCTGATACTCGCGATGCTGGTCGAGGGTGCCTGGGAGCTGGTCGAGAATTCGAACTGGATTATCGATCGCTACCGCGCCGGCACCATTTCGCTGGATTATTTCGGCGACAGCATCGTCAATTCGATTTCGGATAATTTTGCCATGATCGGCGGCTTCCTGCTGGCGAAGAAGCTCCCGGTCGCAGCCACCGTGGCGCTGGCGCTGCTGTTCGAAATCGTATTGGCGCTGCACATTCGCGACAATCTGGCGCTCAACATCATCATGCTGCTCTACCCCTTCGAGGCGATCAAGCAATGGCAGGGTGGCCCGCCGATTATCTAGAGCATGATCCGGAAAAGTGGGCACCGGTTTTCCAAAGAGATTATGCTCAAAAGATAGGACTTCTGGCCGCCTTGCCGAGAACGAACTTTCACCCTAGCTAAAGCGCATGACCAACTTCTCCCCCCGTGAAATCGTCTCCGAACTCGACCGCTTCATCGTCGGCCAGGCCGACGCCAAGCGCGCCGTCTCGATCGCGCTGCGCAACCGCTGGCGGCGGTTGCAGCTCACCGGCAATCTGCGCGAGGAAGTGCTGCCCAAGAACATCCTGATGATCGGGCCGACCGGCGTCGGCAAGACCGAGATCGCGCGGCGGCTGGCGAAGCTCGCCGGCGCGCCGTTCATCAAGGTCGAGGCCACGAAGTTCACCGAGGTCGGCTATGTCGGCCGCGACGTCGAACAGATCATCCGCGATCTCGTCGAGGTCGCGATCTCCCAGACCCGTGAGCGCAAGCGCAAAGACGTACAGGCCCGCGCCCAGCTCGCCGCCGAAGAGCGCGTGCTCGACGCGCTGGTCGGGCCGGCTTCCAGCCCCGCCACCCGCGATTCCTTCCGCAAAAAACTGCGCGCCGGCGAGCTCAACGACAAGGAAATCGAAATCGAGACATCGTCATCCGGCGGCATGCCGATGTTCGAAATCCCGGGCATGCCCGGCGCCCAGCTTGGCGCGATTTCGATCGGCGATATCTTCGGCAAGATGGGCGGCCGGACCAAGACCCGCCGCCTGACGGTCGAAACCTCGCACGAGACGCTGGTCAACGAGGAATCCGACAAGCTCCTGGACAGCGATCAGCTGGTGCTGGAGGCGATCAACGCGGTCGAGAACAACGGCATCGTGTTCCTCGACGAGATCGACAAGATCTGCGTGCGCGACGGCCGCACCGGCGGCGACGTCTCGCGCGAAGGCGTGCAGCGCGACCTGCTGCCGCTGATCGAAGGCACCACCGTTTCGACCAAGCATGGCGCGGTCAAGACCGACCATATCCTGTTCATCGCATCCGGCGCGTTTCATATTGCAAAACCGTCCGACCTGCTGCCGGAGTTGCAGGGCCGGTTGCCGATCCGTGTCGAACTGGAAGCGCTGACGCGCGACGACATGCGCCGCATCCTGACCGAACCCGAGGCGTCCCTGATCAAGCAATATATCGCGCTGATGCAGACCGAAGGCGTGACGCTCGAGATCACCGACAGCGCCATCGACGCGCTGGCGGACGTCGCCGTCGCCGTCAACTCCACCGTTGAAAACATCGGCGCACGGCGGCTGCAGACGGTGATGGAGCGCGTGCTGGACGAAATTTCCTTTGCCGCCCCGGACCGCCATGGCGAGACCATCAAGGTCGACGCCGATTACGTGCAGAAGCACGTCGGCGATCTCGCCAGGAACGCGGATTTGAGCCGGTTTATTTTGTAGTATCGCAGTAAAGATTGTCGTCCCTGCGAACGCAGGGACCCATAATCCCGGTCGGCTATTTTTTAATGAAGCCCGATAGGCCGCGGCGTTTGGGTCCCTGCGCCCCGTGCGCAATTGCGCACTAGGCAGGGACGACGATAGTTGGG
>JACDAG010000273.1 GCA_013695565.1 Bradyrhizobium sp. | reverse complement strand
GAGATGAGGTCGAGTGCCGAGCGGGTAAAAACGTAGATCAGCGGAAAAGCGTAGATGCCGATGACAAAGCACAGGCCCGAAAACGAAAAAATATTGAAGGGGCCGGTCGCCGTACCAAACATGCCGACAACAATCCGATTCAGCCAACCGGCGTTCGGGCCGGCGAGCAGCATCCAGCCGATCGCGCCAAGAAACGTCGGGATGATGAATGCCGCAATAACACTCGCATGCGCCCAGTCTCGACCCGGCATGTCGGTTCGCGACACCGCCCAGGCAAGCGGCACCGCCATCGCAACAGCAATCAGCGACGCAAAACTTGCCATCCAAAGCGTGTTGATCACCGCCTGGATATGCCGGGCGCGGCTGAAGGCCGCGACGTAGTTGGCCAGCGTGAAGTCGGTTCCGCCGACCTGTCGGAAACTGTCCATGATCAGCCGGAAAAGCGGATTGATGACCAGAAACATCAACAGCAATGCCAGCATGATCCAGAGGATCACCATCGAATCGAAACTGCGTTTCGGCCGCAGGTCCCGGCTGCCTGTTGCCGACGATGAGGGAATGGCTACCGTGTTGTCCACTCTAGCATCCCAACATGTTCAACCCGTCCGTTTCCGAAATCAGATGCCGAAAGTGTCTCGCCACTGTTCCGTGACTTCCGGAATGCCCTTGATGATCTCATCGACGCTGGGTTGTATCAATTTCATGTCCGTCAATTTGAGGACGCCAGGACGCGGGTCGACGTCCATGCGCATGGGGCTTCCGAATTCTTCCTTGGCGAGTTCAGCGGCTTCCTTGCCATAAAGGAACTCGATGAACAGCTTCGATGCGTTCGGCCGCCGGGAATTCTTCATGATTGCCGACGGCGACGTCATCAGGACGGCTCCCTCTTCCGGGATGATCACGCCGACCGGATTGCCGCGCGCGGCCTGAAGATAGGCGAGTGCACCTGGTCCAGCGGCGACGAGCCGTTCGCCGGATGACAGTGTCGTCACAGTATCGATAATCGAACGGCCGATCTGCGGGTTGAGCTTCGCCAAGGTCTCAAAATAGCTCCAACCGTACAGCTTCTTCATCTGCACGACCCAGTTCCCGACGAAGCCCGAGAAGCCCGGGTGCCCGACGGAGATCTGATTGCTCCATTTCGGATCGAGTAGCGCCTTCCACGACTTCGGTGCGTCGCCTGGCTTAACCTTGGTGGTGTTGTAGAGGACCGAAACGAACGTCGATGAAGTCGTGTGGAACTGGCCGTCTTTATCGACATTGCGGAACACAGGAGCGATGAATTCCGCGTTCTTCGGCTCATAGCTCAGGAGAAGCCCGCGCTGCTTCAGTGAAACGCAATGAGCGATGTCGGTGGTGCCCAGAATGTCGCAGTTCGCTACACCCGACTGGATGTCCTGGCTCAACCGTTGAAACGCGACCTGCGCGGTGGTGCGGACGACGTTCACCTTGACGCCGGCGTATTTCGTGGTGAACGCCCGCCCGATGCGTTCTGACGTCTCCGAGGTGTAGTGCGAGCTGTACCAGGTGAGTTCGCCTTCGCTCTTGGCTGCCTCATAGAGCGCTTTCTCATGATCGCCCGTCTGTGCGAACGCGCGGCGCGGGACCAGAGTAGCGGCTGCGAGTCCCGTGACAACGAAGGATCTGCGACTTATCCTCAAAGTAACCTCCCAACCTGCGGCCGATTGTTGTTTTTGGCGCCTGCAGCAAAATGTGTCGTGTCAAGTCTTCATGCCGCTTGGTCGCTTTGCCTACGCCCGTTGGGCCACCAAAGGCTGGGTCAGCTTGATCGTAGCGACGTCTTGAAGCGAAAACAGGGGAGGGATCGCCACAGTCGATCCAGGGGCTGACATCCATCCTCGCAAAGCTGTTCTTATCAATGAACAATGTTGGTGCGAATACTATCGATCGTCCATTATATGTAAAGATAAGTTATGGGCTGAGAGATTTTCAGCGCGCACCAACTCAGGCTTGCTGCTGGGATCGCATACATTTTGGTCGATAATTTTCCGTCCGACGGCAGGCAATGCAATTTCGTAGAACTGACTGGGAGAACAGCCCGTGAGTAAGCCACATGGTCCCCTGCAGGGTGTGAAGGTCGTCAGTTGCTCGACTGCGCAGGCCGGAACCGTTCCCTATATGCTGATGGCTGACCTTGGCGCCGATGTCATCAAGATCGAGACGCCGAATGGAGGCGACACGTCGCGTGTCGCTTCTGTGCTTCCGGGAATGCCGAGCACATTTTTCGAAACCAACAACCGCGGCGTCAAGAGCGTCACGCTGAATCTCAAGCTGCCGGCGGCTCGTGAGATCCTGCACAAGCTTGTCGCCCGGGCCGATATCTTCGGGCAGAATTTCCGCCCAGGTGCGGCCGAGAAGAACGGATTCGGCTGGGACGAACTGAAGAAGGTCAATCCGAAGCTGGTCTATATGTCGATCTCGGGTTACGGCCCCAATGGACCGCATGCGGATTTGCCCGGCACCGACTCAATGGCGCAGGCGCTTGGCGGCATAGCGCAAGCCTATGCGACGCCGGGCCAGCCGCTGAAGACCGGCGTCGTGTCCGTTGCCGACGAGACCTGCGCCATTCTCGCCTTCGGCGGCGCGTTGGCCGCGTTGACCTATGCGCGCACGACAGGCATCGGCCAGAAAATTGACTGCTCCCTGCTCGGCGGACAAATCCGCCTGATGGGCTGGACACTGACCACTGCGATGTGGCGGGATCGCGATCCCGTCATCGGTCAGGCTCGTGTCGCCGGGACGCGTGAGAAACCCGCGATGTCGGCGAGTTTCAACGATCGCGACGGCAAGCCGTTTGTGTTTCAGCTGGCCCGCGACCAGTGGACGGAGGCGCTGAACTCACTCGGGTTTCGCGTAGCCATGGAAGGAGCTGGTTTCGCTCACCTCGGGGTAGCGATGGACTCCGATGCGAAGCGCGAAGAGATGCTGGCAAGACTGGGTGAGCTGTTCGCGACCGGTACGCGCGAGGACTGGGTGGCACGGTTGCGCGGCGGCGACATCGTGTCGGCGCCGATCAACACGCTGCTGGAGGCGGCCGTCGACCCCGACGTTGTTGCCAACGGCTACATCGCCGAAGTCGACTATCCCCGATACGGCAAACGCCTCAAGGTGCATGGTTCGCCGTTGCAATTCTCGGAAACGCCGGCGAAGATTGGCATCGCTCCGGACCTCGGCGAGCACAATGACGAGGTTCTCGGCGCCCTCGGTTACGACCCTGCGCAAATCGATGATTTGAGAAGCCGCAAGGTGATTTGAGCTATTTGGTGTCGAGTTTCGGCATCCGGTAACGATCTTGCGGGTCGAGCCAGCCCTTGAAAT
>JACDAG010000271.1 GCA_013695565.1 Bradyrhizobium sp. | reverse complement strand
GAGCGAGCGAAACGCGATCCCGGCTTGCGCAAAAGTTTCGGCGGCGCCTTCATCGCGGTCGACCATCGTGAACACCAGCACGATGATGCCGCCGGCCTCGCGCACCGCCTCGGCTGCCTTCAGCGCCGAGCCGCCGGTGGTGGTGACGTCCTCGACGATCACGATGCGCTTGCCTTGCAGGCTCTCGCCCTTGGCCAGGCCCTCGACCGCAAGGCGGGCGCCATGCTCCTTCGGCTTCTTCCGCACGAAGAACGCCGCGATCGGATGGCCTTTGAGCCAGGAGAGCTGCGCGATCGCACCCGCCAGCGGCACCGCGCCCATTTCCAGCCCGCCGACGTAGTCGAGCTGGTCGTCCTTCAGCGCCTCATAGGTCAATTCTGCCAGCAGCGCTGCGCCCTCGGGGTCGAGCATGGTCGGCTTGAGGTTGAAATAGAAGTCGCTCTTGCGGCCCGAGGCCAGCGTGATCTCGCCGCGGCCGAACGATCGCTTGCGGATGATCTCGGCGAGACGGGCGCGGGAGGCTGATTTGGACAAGGCGTAATCCCAAGGTGTGAGGCGGGCGGCAATCTATCGGTGCTTCCCCGCACATTCCAGAGCCGATCTGGCCCAATCAACAGGGCGCGGCAATGTGCCGGGTCCCGGGAAATGCAGGGAGGTCCCCTCGGAAACGGCAGTTGTAAGGCCACAAGCTTCCGCGCTACGGGAGATCAAAGCCTTATTGGGGGAAATTGTAGATGACCATCGAACTGCACACCTGGAACACGCCGAACGGCCGCAAGATATCGGTGGCACTTGAGGAAATGGGGCTGCCCTACAAGGTGATCCCGGTCAACATCAGCAAAGGCGAGCAGATGGCGCCCGCCTTCCTCAAGATCAGCCCCAACAACAAGATTCCTGCGATCGTCGATCCCGATGGCCCGGACGGCAAGCCGGTCGGCATTTTCGAGTCCGGCGCGATCCTGCTTTACCTCGGCGAGAAGACCGGCAAGTTCCTGCCCAAACTATTGTCTGAGCGCATTCCGGTCTACGAGTGGCTGATGTGGCAGATGGGCGGTTTTGGTCCGATGCCCGGCCAGGTGCACCATTTCATCGCGCTCGAAAACGAGACCGACCGGGCTTATGGCCTCAAGCGCTACATGGCCGAAACCCGCCGGCTCTACGGCGTGCTGGACCGCCGGCTCGACGGCCGCGAGTTCGTCGCGGATGCGCTGTCGGTCGCCGATTTCGCCATCCTCGGCTGGGCCTGGCGCCACCCGCGCCACAAGGTGGAGCTGAAGGATTTCCCGAATGTCGAGCGCTGGTACAACGCGCTAATGGCGCGCCCGGCGACGAAGCGCGGCATGGAAGCGAAGCTGGATTGAGGGGTTTCCTTCCCTTCTCCCACAAGGGGAGAAGGAAGAAGATCACGCCTTCCTCGCCTCGAACGCCATCTTCACCGCCAGGCCCGCCAGCACGGTGCCCATCAGCCAGCGCTGCAGTAGCAGCCAGGTCGGCCGCGTGCCGAGAAACAGCGCGATCGATCCGGCGGCGAGCGCGATCATGGCGTTGACGCTGACGCTGATCACGATCTGGATAAAGCCCAGCGCCAGCGACTGCGTCAGCACGCTGCCCACGGTGGGATCGATGAACTGCGGCAACAGCGCCAGATAGAGCATCGCTATCTTCGGGTTCAAGAGATTGGTGACAAAGCCCATCGCGAACAATTTGCGCGGACCATCGACTTGCAGCTTCTTCACCTGGAACGGCGAGCGGCCGCCCGGCTTCAGCGCCTGCCACGCCAGCCACAGCAGATAGGCCGCACCCGCAAACCGCAACGCGTCATAGGCATAAGGCACCGCGAACAACAGCGCCGTGATGCCGAATGCCGCGCACAGCATGTAGAAGACAAAGCCCAGCGCGACGCCGCCGAGCGACACGATGCCCGCCGCCGCGCCTTGGGTGATCGAACGCGAGATCAGGTAAATCATGTTCGGGCCCGGCGTCAGCACCATGCCGAGCGAGACGAGCGCGAAACCGAGCAGGGCGGAGGTGTGGGGCATGAGGGGACTCGCGGGAGGATGCACGTTTCTAGCGCGCGTCACCTCGCAATGTCATTTCCAGAATTGCACGGAGTGCAATTCTCCTAATGCGCCTCGTCCCAATTATTCGCCGCGCGTGCATCGACCTGCAGCGGCACCGAGAGCAGCACGGCCGGGAACGGCGCGTCCTGCATCACGTGCTGCACCACCGGCAGCGTCGCGGCGACTTCGTTCTCGGGCACTTCGAAGATCAGTTCGTCGTGCACCTGCAGCAGCATCTGTGCCGACAGCTTCTTTTCGGCCAGTGCGTCCTCCATGCGGATCATGGCGCGGCGGATGATGTCGGCGGCGGAGCCTTGCAGGCGGGCGTTGATCGCGGCGCGCTCGTTGAAGGAGCGGACCGAGGCGTTGGAAGCCTTGATATCAGGGTAGTGGCACTTGCGGCCGAACAGCGTCTCGACATAGCCGTTGGCGCGGCAGAAATCCCGCGTCGAATCCATGTAGGCGCGGATGCCCGGAAAGCGCTCGAAATATTTCTTGATGTAGGCGGAAGCCTCCTCGCGCGCGATGCCGAGCTGGTTGGCGAGCCCAAACGCCGAGATGCCGTAGATGATGCCGAAATTGATTGCTTTCGCCCGGCGGCGCACTTCGCTCGGCATGTCCTTGATCGGCACGCCGAACATTTCGGAGGCCGTCATGGCGTGAATGTCGAGCCCGTCGCGGAACGCCTGTTTCAGCACCGGGATGTCGGCGATCTCGGCCAATAGCCGCAGCTCAATTTGAGAATAGTCCGCCGACACCAGCTTGTGGCCGGGCGTGGCAATGAACGCACGGCGGATCTTGCGGCCGTCCTCGGTACGCACCGGGATGTTCTGCAGGTTCGGCTCGTTGGACGACAGCCGTCCCGTGGTGGTCGCGGCCAGCGCGTAGGTGGTGTGGACGCGATGGGTCTGCGGATGCACGTA
>JACDAG010000726.1 GCA_013695565.1 Bradyrhizobium sp. | reverse complement strand
GATCAGGCCGATCGCCTCGCCCGGTGCCACACGAAGGCTGATATCTTTCAGGATATGAACGCGTGCCGCGCCCGTGCCGAGCGAGAGATTGACGTTGGAAATGGAAATGGTGTCCGGCTCGAGGCCGGTCAGTGAAGAGGGTTCGATGAGACTGTCCATGGATCGGTCATATGGCAATTCCGGCGCCGCGGTCGAGGGCCGGATGGGTATGTTCGTGCACATACTCGTGTTGATTATGGCCTTGATGACGATACAGACGGTTTTTGCGCAGACCCCGGCGGCCAGCCCGGCAAAGCCCGTCAAGATGGTCGTTCTGGGTGATTCCCTGAGTGCCGGCTATGGCCTGGCGGCGAAAGGGGCGTTCCCCGTCCGCCTGCAAAAAGCGTTGGAAGCCAAGGGGATAAAGGTCGATATGATCAATGCCGGGGTGTCCGGCGATACGACGTCCGGCGGCCGAGACAGACTCGACTGGTCGGTGCCGGAGGGAACCGAGGCCGTGATCCTCGAACTCGGCGCCAACGATGCCCTGCGCGGTACCAGCCCCGAAATCACCCGCGCCGCGCTGACCGATATCCTGACCCGGCTGAAAGCCCGCAAGATCGCGGTTCTGCTGTGCGGGATGCTGGCGCCGCCGAATTATGGCAGCGAATACGCCGATCGATTCAACGCGATCTATCCGGAGCTGTCGAAATCCTTCGGCGTGCCGCTCTATCCGTTTTTCCTCGAAGGCGTCGCCACCGAGGCCAAGCTCAATCAGCCGGACGGATTGCATCCGACCGCCGAGGGCGTTGACGTCATCGTGAAGAATATTCTGCCCAGTGTGGAGGCATTTCTCGGTGCGTTATCTGCGCAGCGCAGCTGAAAAGTGAGCCATGAATAACCTTACCCGTTAGTTTTCCCCGTAGCTTTCCGGTCTACCGGTTCCGACTGCTTCGCAGAGTCACATAAGTCAGGTAGGAATTGGGTATCGGTGATTCGTCATCGGGTTTCAGCATCGGGAGTCGCGCGATGCCGCGTTTGTTTGCTGGACTGGAAATCCCGGCCGAGGTTGGCCAGACCCTTTCCAATTTGCGTGGCGGCCTTCCCGGCGCCCGCTGGATCGATCCCGAAAATTATCACGTCACCTTGCGTTTCATCGGCGACATCGACGGCATGTCGGCGAATGAAATCGCGTCGATGCTGTTTCGGGTCAACCGCAAGCCGTTCGAAGTCAAGGTACAGGGCCTGCAAAGCTTCGGCGGGCGCAAGCCGCGGGCGGTGGTCGCCTCCGTCGAGCCCAGCCGGCCGCTGATCGAGTTGCAGGCCGAGCTCGAGCGGATGATGCAGCGCATGGGGCTCGATCCCGAGGGACGCAAATTCATCCCCCATGTGACGCTGGCCCGGCTGCATGACGCTTCGAGCCAGGATGTCGCCGACTATCTGTCGGTGCGCGGCTATTTCCCGAGCCGCACCTTCATGGCGTCGCGCTTCGTGCTGTTCTCGTCGCGGGCGTCCACCGGCGGCGGCCCCTATGTGGTCGAGGCACCCTACGCGCTGAGCGCTTGAGGCACCGGCAGCGCATACCCCCACCACCAATTCTCGGCTTGCAATTTTCGCAGGCTTGAGGCCGTAAGGTGGGCCATGCTGTCGACCACCCCACCCACTTCGTTCCGCGCGCATTATCAGGCCCTGGTCGCCTCCGGTGCGATCGAGGCCGATCCGGCGCAGGCCAGCGCCGCCGATGCCTTTTCGGCGCTGGAAGACCGGCTGTCGAGTTACAAGCCGCTGCGCAAGCAAAGCCTGCTCGGGCGGCTGTTCGCCGACAAGGACGAGCCGCCGCCGCGCGGGCTCTACGTCCATGGCGATGTCGGCCGCGGCAAGACCATGCTGATGGATCTGTTTTTTCATCAGTGCGCGATCGAGCACAAGCGCCGCGCGCATTTTCACGAGTTCATGGCCGAGGTGCATGAGCGGATCTACGGCTTCCGCCAGGACATTGCGCGCGGCGAGATCGCCGACGGCGATGTGATCGCGCTGACGGCCAACGCCATCTTCGACCAGGCCTGGCTGCTCTGCTTCGACGAATTCCACGTCACCGACATTGCCGACGCCATGATCCTGGGCCGGCTGTTCACAAAGCTGTTCGAACTCGGCACCATCGTGGTGGCGACCTCGAACGTGGCGCCGGACGACCTCTACAAGGGTGGTCTGAACCGCGCGCTGTTCCTGCCGTTTATCGCGCAGATCTCCGATCACATGGACGTGCTGCGGCTCGACGCGCGCACCGATTTCCGGCTGGAAAAACTCGCCGGCGTGAAGATGTGGCTGGTGCCGGCGGATGACGCCGCGGATGTCGCGCTCGACAAGGCCTGGCGCAAGATGACCGGCAACGCGCCCTGCAAGGCGCGCGATATCGCGATCAAGGGCCGCGTCCTGCGCGTGCCCTGTTCGTCGCACGGCGTCGCCCGCTTTGCGTTCGCCGAACTCTGCGAGCAGCCGCTGGCTGCATCCGATTATCTGCGGCTGGCGCACGACTATCACACCATCCTGGTCGATCGCGTCCCTGTCATGGACTATGCCGAGCGCAACGCCGCCAAGCGTTTCATCTCGCTGATTGACACGCTCTATGACAATGCCGTGAAGCTGATGGCGTCGGCGGCAGCCGATCCGGTGTCGCTGTATCTGGCGACCGACGGCAATGAGGCCAACGAATTCAAGCGGACCTCGTCGCGGCTGATCGAAATGAGCTCGGAATCCTACCTGGCGCTCCCGCACGGGCGGAAGGATTCGGCCGCCAGCGGGTCGAGCACCGGGCTGGTTGAGACGTAGTCTCTCCGGCGTCATTCCGGGGCGCGCGTCAGCGCGAACCCGGAATCCAGAAGTTGTGGCGCGAGATTCCGGGTTCATCGCTGCGCGATGCCCCGGAATGACATTGGCCCTGATCGAAATCAAGGCAAGTCAGCCGCGAGGCCTATAATTGGGCACGCCGCGACTTGAACGTATCATTCGAAAGGGATAACCAGCCTCCCAGTTCACTTTCCATCCTCCTCTACGTCTCAGAAGGACAAATTTCCCATGGCGCGCGACAAGATTGCTTTGATTGGCTCCGGTCAGATCGGCGGAACGCTGGCTCACCTCATTGGCCTGAAGGAGCTCGGCGACGTTGTGATGTTCGATATCGCCGAGGGCGTGCCGCAGGGCAAGGCGCTCGACATTGCGCAGTCCTCGCCGGTCGACGGCTTCGACGCGCATATGACCGGCGCCAATTCCTATGAGGCGCTCGACAATGCCAAGGTCTGCATCGTCACCGCCGGCGTGCCGCGCAAGCCCGGCATGAGCCGCGACGACCTCTTGAGCATCAATCTCAAGGTCATGGAGCAGGTCGGCGCCGGCATCAAGAAATACGCCCCCGACGCCTTCGTCATCTGCATCACCAACCCGCTGGACGCGATGGTGTGGGCGCTGCAGAAGGCTTCCGGCATGCCGCACAAGAAGGTCGTCGGCATGGCCGGCGTGCTGGATTCCTCGCGGTTCCGCTATTTCCTCGCCGATGAATTCAACGTCTCGGTCGAAGACGTCACCGCCTTCGTGCTCGGCGGCCATGGCGACACCATGGTGCCGCTGACGCGCTACTCCACCGTCGCCGGCATTCCGCTGCCTGATCTCGTCAAGATGGGCTGGACCTCGCAGGCGCGGATCGACGAGATCGTCGATCGTACCCGCAACGGCGGCGCCGAGATCGTCAATTTGCTGAAGACCGGATCCGCCTTCTACGCCCCGGCGGCTTCCGCCATTGCGATGGCCGAGAGCTATCTCAAGGACAAGAAGCGCGTGCTACCCTGCGCGGCCTATCTCAACGGCGAATATGGCGTGAAGGACATGTATGTCGGCGTGCCCGTGGTCATCGGCTCGAAGGGTGTCGAGCGCATTGTTGAGATCGAACTGGGCGGCAAGGATCGCGAGGCGTTCGACAAGTCGGTCGGCGCCGTGCAGGGCCTGGTCGACGCCTGCAAGAAAATCGCGCCGGATCTGCTAGGTCGTTGATCGAGATCAGCTAATCGCGGTTTTCGAGGCAGATTTGCCATTTTGTTGGTATATGGTATACCAGCCGAAAGATCGCGGTGAATTTCACATTCACCGCCGCAGGGTTTGGGGGCGTCCAGATGAATATCCATGAATACCAGGCCAAGGTGTTGCTCAGCGAATTCGGGGTGCCGATTTCGCGCGGCGTGCCGGTCCTGAAGGCCTCGGATTCGGACGCCGCTGCCAAGGCGCTTCCCGGCCCGATCTGGGTGGTCAAGAGCCAGATCCACGCCGGCGGCCGCGGCAAGGGCAAGTTCAAGGAAGCCTCCGCCGGCGACAAGGGCGGCGTGCGCATCGCCAAATCGGTCGCCGAGGTCAACGAGTTCGCCAAGCAGATGCTCGGCGCCACCCTGGTGACGATCCAGACCGGCGCGCAGGGCAAGCAGGTCAACCGCCTCTACATCGAGGATGGCTCCGACATCGACAAGGAGTTCTATCTCTCGATCCTGGTCGATCGCGAAACCGCGGAAGTCGCGTTCGTGGTCTCGACCGAAGGCGGCGTCAACATCGAGGACGTCGCGCACAACACGCCCGAGAAGATCATCACCTTCTCGGTCGATCCGGCCACCGGCATCATGGCCCATCACGGCCGCACGGTCGCGAAGGCGCTCAACCTCTCCGGCGATCTCGCCAAGCAGGCCGAAAAGCTTGTCGCGCAGCTCTACAAAGCCTTCACCGCCAAGGACATGGCGATGCTGGAGATCAATCCGCTCGTCGTCACCAAGCAGGGCGATCTGCGCGTGCTCGACGCCAAGGTCGCGTTCGACGACAACGCGATGTATCGCCATCCGGAAGTCGCAGCGCTTCGCGATGAGACCGAGGAAGACGCCAAGGAAATCGAGGCGTCGAAATACGATCTCAATTACGTCACGCTCGACGGCACCATCGGCTGCATGGTCAACGGCGCCGGCCTTGCAATGGCGACCATGGACATCATCAAGCTTTACGGCATGGAGCCCGCCAACTTCCTCGACGTCGGCGGCGGCGCCAGCAAGGAAAAGGTCGCGGCGGCCTTCAAGATCATCACCGCCGATCCGGCCGTGAAGGGCATCCTCGTCAACATCTTCGGCGGCATCATGAAATGCGACATCATCGCCGAGGGCGTGGTCGCGGCCGTCAAGGAAGTCGGCCTGAAAGTGCCGCTGGTGGTTCGCCTCGAAGGCACCAATGTCGACGCCGGCAAGAAGATCATCCGCGAATCCGGATTGAACGTGCTGCCCGCCGATAATCTCGACGATGCCGCGCAGAAAATCGTGAATGCCGTCAAGGGAGGCTAGCGATGGCTGACCGTCTCACCGCACCGACCGCGCTCGAGGAACACCGCAAGCTCGCCGTGTTTGCCGGCGAGTGGAGCGGCGAAGAGATGGTCTATCCCTCGCGCTGGAACGCGGGCGGCCCGGCCACCGCGCACATCAAGGCGCGGA
>JACDAG010000231.1 GCA_013695565.1 Bradyrhizobium sp. | reverse complement strand
CAGGAACGGCCGGTCGAGGCCGTAGATTTTGCGGATTTCAGTGATGCGCGCGTCGGTGGCGTTGTCGCCCGCCAGTGTCACCGCGATGTCACCGGGCACCAGCTTGAGCAGCGCGAACACCATGAAGGTCGCGAGCAGGATCACGGGCAGCGCCTGCAACAGACGGCCGCCGATGACCCTTGCCGGACTCCTTCGCGCCATTGCTCAGCTTCCCGCGTTAGCTCTCGAGCCAGACGTCGTCGTATTTCGGCTTGCCCAGCAGGTTCGGCCTGTAGCCCTGCACCTTCTTGTTCATCGCGACCAGTTCGAACTGGAACGCGAGCGGGGCGACGAACGCGTTTTCCATCACCAGCCGCTGCACGGTCGCGAACGCCTTGCGACGCACCTCGATATCCTCCGATGCCCGCGAGGCCTTGATTGCGGCCTCCAGTTCCGGCGGCACCGGCGCCCGGCCGCCATTATAATAGGCGTCCTTGGTGAACATCAGCGAATAGGTCAGGCTCGGGTCCGGCCGCCCGGTCCAGGCCGCGAGGATGCCGGAGCCGCGCTTCTCGGCGCCGAAGAACGCGGCGGAGGCTTCCGCGATCGGCGCGTTCAGGAAGCGGAGATTCATGCCGCCTTTCCGGAGCTGCTCGATCAGGATTTCCTGGCGCTGCACCGAATCCTGATCGGGATAACCGACAATCTCGATCGGCAAACCGTCCTTGAAGCCGGCCTCGGCCAGCAGCTTGCGCGACATGTCGGGATTGTAGGGATAAAGCTCGGCGACGGACTTGTCGTAGGCCCAATGCGCCTTCGGCAGGTTCATGTAAGCGGGCTCGGCCAAGCCAGCCAGCGCCGCCTTGACGAAGGTTTCGCGGTCGATCGCGAAATTGAAGGCCTGACGCACCTTGATGTTGTCGAACGGTGGCTTCGCCCAGTTCAGGAATATCTGGAACACGTACAGCGTGGGTCCGTTGAAGATCTTGATGTTGCTGGCGCGCTCCACGATTGCCTTCTGCCGTGGCGGCAGCTGGTACATCAGATCGTTCTGGCCCGCGGTGACCGAGCGCGATCCCGTCGTCAATTCCGGGATGATCGAAAACTCGATCCCATCGGGATAGGGACGGTTCGGCTTCCAGTATTTCTCGTGGCGCTTGATCACGATCTTCTCGCCATCCGCCCAGCTGACGAACGCATAGGCGCCGGCACCGACCGGCGTGCGCGCGACGTTGCCGGCCGCGCTGGCCTTAAGCGCGGTCGGCGACACCATCATGCCGGCGCGGTCGGAGAGAATGCCGGGCAATGCTGCATCGGGTGTGTTCAGTTTCAGCGTGACCTGCATCGGACCGGTCACCGCGGCCGATTCCATCGCCGCGAGATCGGCCTTGATGTTGGATTTCGGATCACTCTTGTTGCGCTCCAAATTGAACTTGACGGCTTCGGCATCGACCGGCGTGCCGTCGTGGAAGGTCACACCGGAACGGATGTTGAGCACCAGCGTGGTCGGATCCGAAAAGCTCCAGCTTTCGGCGAGGCCGGGCTTCGGCTTGAGCGTTTCGAAGTCCCATTCGGTCAACGTGTCGTACATCGTGAACAGGAAGGCGTGATCGGACCCCGCGCCGCCCGTTGCCGGATCAAGGCTCGACGGATTGGCCGGCGCCGAAATCCGCAGGATGCCGCCGCGCTTCGGCGTGGCTTGCGCGAATGCTTCGCCGCCGATGGTTACACCAGCCAGCGCGCCCGATATCAGCGCCATTACCTCGCGTCGCGTCGTCTGTGTCATGGCATGTCCTCCGGCTGTTCTTGTTCTAGTTCGGTGAAAAGTTCGGACGGTCGGCGAAATGGCAGGCGACCCAATGGTCAGGCATCAACTCGCGCCAGTCCGGCGTCTTCTCGGCGCAGACAGTTTGCGCATATTGGCAGCGGGTGCGAAAGCGGCATCCGGACGGCGGATCGATCGGGCTCGGGATTTCGCCCTGCAGCACGATACGGTTGTCGCCGCGCATGGTCGAGGGCAGCGGCAGCGGTTCCGCCGAAAGCAGCGCCTGCGTATAGGGATGCAGCGGTCGTCCGGAAACGCTCTCGGT
>JACDAG010000223.1 GCA_013695565.1 Bradyrhizobium sp. | reverse complement strand
GCCTAGTGCGCAATTGCGCACTAGGCAGGGACGACAAAATAGAATGGCTGTTCCCGGGTTGCGCTTCGCTCCACCCGGGCTACGATGCCTCCAATCAACAATGATTGGGAGAACGCCCATGAGTTCGCTGTCGAGCAAGCAGGGACCGCGCTATCGGCACATCGCCGGCGAGAGCGAACCCTATGAGACCATCGGCGTCGAGAAATTGACCCCGATCATCGGTGCGGAGATTTCCGGCGTCGATCTCGCTGGCTCGCTGTCAAACCGGACGATGGACGAGATCCATCGCGCGCTCGCCGAAAATCTCGTGATCTTCTTCCGCGACCAGCACATCACGCCGCAACAGCATCTGGCCTTCGGGCGGCAGTTCGGCGATCTGCATATCCACCCGGCGGCGCCCCATGAAGGTGAGGATCCGGCGCTAATGAAGATCTACGCCGACAAGGATTCGCCACGCGCCAATGGCGAGGGCTGGCACACCGATGTCTCCTGCGACGTCGAACCGCCGATGGGCTCGATCCTCTACATCAAGCAGTGCCCGCCGCGCGGCGGCGACACGCTGTTCGCCAACATGTATGCGGCCTATGAATCGCTGTCGGACCGGATGAAGGCCTATCTCGACGGCCTCACCGCCCTGCATGACGGCGAGCAGACCTATCGCGGGCTCTACGCCAACTACGGCGTCACCGACCGGCCGGAATATCCGCGCGCCGAACATCCGGTGGTGCGCACCCATCCCGTGACCGGCAAGAAGGCGCTCTACGTCAACCGCGGCTTCACGCGCTTTCTCATCGGCATTCCCCGTGACGAGAGCGACGCGATGCTCGCCTATCTCTATCAGCACGCGGAAAATCCGCTGTTCCAGTGCCGCTTCCGCTGGACGGAAAATGCTATCGCGTTCTGGGACAACCGCTGCGCCCAGCACCGCGCGATGTGGGACTACTGGCCGCATACGAGGTCAGGCACGCGGGTGACGGTGAAGGGCGAGCGGCCGGTGTGAAGATCGGCAACGGGGGTTCTCTCTCCCCGTCATTGCGAGCCAACGGGTCGCGCGAATGCGCGCCCGATGACAGGCTCCGCGAAGCAATCCATGTCTGTGCTTGCGGCGCTATGGATTGCTTCGCTTCGCTCGCAATGACGTCATGTCGCAATGACGGCGTTGACGACCCGCCCGGCCTGCGTCAATCTCGGCCAAAATCAAAAACTCCGGAGGTCACGCCATGCTCCGCGCCGAAGACAACGCCTTCCTGACCGAAAGCGGGGCGCAAACGGGAATGGGCGAATTGCTGCGCCGGTTCTGGATGCCGGTGCTGCTGTCGAAGGAATTGCCTGAAGCCGACGGCACCCCGAAGAAGATCACTGTCATGGGCGAGGAATTGCTGGCCTTCCGCGACACCCGTGGCGTGGTCGGCGTCATCGATCAATATTGTCCGCACCGCGGCGCCAATCTCTGGCTCGGCCGCAACGAGGAATGCGGCATCCGCTGCGTCTATCACGGCTGGAAGTTTGATACCGACGGCGCTTGCGTCGACATGCCGACCTCCTATCCCGATCTGAATGCAAAAGACCTGATCAAGATCAAATCCTATCCGGTGCGCGAATGGGGCGAGATGATCTGGGCCTATATGGGTCCGGCGGACCAGATGCCGGAATTGCCGGCGCTGGAGATGGCGCTGGTCCCTTCCTCGCACCGCTACGTCACCAAGAAATGGCAGGACTGCAACTGGGTGCAGTCGCTGGAAGGCTCGATCGACACTGCGCATTTCACCTTCGCGCATCTGAGCTTCGAAAAAGAAGAGAACGAGATCCTCGACGTCAAGAAGCATTTCGTGAATCCGCTCGTACGGGTCGCGACCGATCACATGCGCTGGATCGCCGAAGACCCGCGCCCGGTGATCAAGATCAGCCCGCACGAGGCCGGCTTAACCGTCGCCGGCGGACGGCTCACCGGGTCGGACGACATCTACTGGCGCATCGCCCAGTTCCTGATGCCGGTGCATGCCTATGCGCCGAGCTCGATGCCGGGCGAAAACATTTTCGGCCAGAGTTTTATCCCGGTGACCGACACCAGTTGCTGGATCTACACCTATGCGTGGAATCCGGAGCGGCCGCTGACGCAGGCCGAACGCGATGGCTACGACCGCGGCAATGGCGTGATGTCGGAGGTCGACGAGAACTACATTCCGCTGCGCAACCGGGCGAACGACTATCTGATCGATCGCAAGCTGCAGAAGACCAAGAGCTATACCGGCATCAAGGGTGTCTCCGAACAGGACGCCGCGGTGCAAGACAGCCAGGGCCGGATCGCCGACCGCACCCGCGAACATCTTGGTCCGACGGATCTCGGCATCATGCATTTCCGAAAACTGGTGATGGAGGCGGCCCGCGCCCTGCAGCAGGGCGAAGCGCCCTCCCACGTCAAGCATCAGGACCGCTACACGGTGCGATCCGGCGCCTGCGTGACCAGCAAGGCCAGGGATCTCACCGCGGTGATGATCGAACGTTTCGGCGATGCGGCGGGGTTTGTCGGTGGGCCCGGGCGAAATGTCGCGGCGGAGTAATTCGTCGTCCCGGCGAACGCCGGGACCCATATGCCGCGGCCCGTATTGTTGAAAAAGAAAGCTAGCGACCAGCGTCTAAAACAATTGACGCCGGTGGTTATGGGTCCCGGCTCGCGCTTCGCTTGGCCGGGACGACAGGGGAGAGGCGAAAGCTACAACGGCATTCTCCGATACTCCCGATTGCTCAGGCTCGCTTCCTCCAGATCGAGGTCGCGCTCGATCCGCCGCCTGGTCTCGTCGGTGATCTTGCCGTCGCGCAACAGCGTGTGGATGAACTTCCGCTCCGCTGCGATCAGCTCGCGCGTCAATTCGATGCCGCCTGCCGAGGCGTCCTCGACGTCGGGATTGTATGCATCGGGCAACTGATTGGCGCGGGTCTCGTGCCGCGCCCGCAGCAATTTCACGACTTCGTCGGTCAGTTCGCGGTCGTTGGTGATGGCATCGAGCGATTTGAGCGCGGCATCGAGCGCCTCGCGCCGCGCCGCGATTTCGGCCTCGTGCTCGGCGATGTGTTCCTCGCGGCCGGCCTGATTGAGCCCGAGCCACCGCACCACCAGCGGCAGGCTTGAGCCGAGCCCGACCAGCGTGATGAAGATGACGCCGAAGGAGACGAACAGGATCAGGTCGCGATGCGGGAACGCATCGCCATTTGGCAGCGCGAACGGCAGCGCCAGTGCCGCGGCGAGCGACACCGCCCCGCGGACGCCGGTGAAGGCGATCACGAATGTGTTTCGCCATGGCGGAATCGGATCCCGTTTTCGCAGGCGCGGGTTCAGCAGCCGCGGCAGATAGATGGCGGGATAGACCCAGGCGAACCGCGCGACGATCACAATGACAGTAACCAGCGCGGTGGCGAACAGGATCTCGTCCAGCGGAAATGCCTTCGACTTCTCGAACAGCAGGCGCATCTGAAACCCGGTCAACAGGAACAGCAAACCCTCGATCAGGTAGATCACGAGGTCCCAGAAGAAGATGCCTTGCAGGCGCGTCGCCGACGAGATCAGGAGCGGGCCGTTCCAGCTCATATAGAGCCCGCAGGCGACGGTGGCGATCACACCGGAGCCGCCGAAATGGTGCGGAATCCAGAACGCGAGGTAGGGCGTGATCAGCGACAGAGTGATCTCGACCTGCGGATCGCGGGCGCGGTGGCGCATGCGCAGGCTGAGCCAGCCCACCGCGGCGCCGAACAATAGCTCGGTGACAACGATGACGGCGAAGGTACCGGTCGCCTTCGGCAGCGAGAACATGCCGGTCGTGATCGCGACCGTCGCGAAGCGATAGAGGATCAGCGCGGTGGCGTCGTTGGCGAGGCCCTCGCCCTCGAGCACGACGAGAATCCGGCGCGGCATGCCGAGCTTGCGGGCTATCGCCAGCGGCGCCACCACGTCGGGCGGGGCGACGATGGCCCCAAGCAGGAAACCGACTTCCCACGGCAGCCCGATCAGATAATGCGTCGCGGCGGCGACGGCGAAGGCGGTGAAGATCACGCAGCCGACCGCCTGCAGCACGATCGGGCGGAGGTTGAATTTGAATTCGCGCCAGCTCATGGCGACGCTCGCCAAATAGATCAGCGGCGGCAGCACCACCAGCAGCACCAGTTCGGGCGGCAGTTCGATCGAGGGCATGCCGGGCACGAAGGCGAGCACGATACCGGTCAGCAGCAACAGGATCGCCGGCGCTATGTCGGTTCGCCGCGCCAGCAGGGCGGTACCTGCCAGCACCGCGAGCAGGATCAAAAAGATCTGAAATTGGGCTTCCATGATGGCCCCAATTCGCAGGGAAATTGCTCGCGCGTCAATGCGTCAGGGTGAGCGCTTCTACGGAAGCCGATCCGGTTTCAATGGCTGCGGGGCCATTTTATACGCCGGCGCGCTAACGTAAGGGCCGCGCCGGCGGGAGTTGGCGCCTGAGTCAGTGGCCGATTCTACCTTGTGTGGGGTTGTTTTCGCTATTTTGGTACCGTCACTCACGCAGATCGTAGCGGTAGGATTTCGAGACGATCTTCCAGCCGTCGGCGAGCTTCATCGCCACCAGATAGTCGGTGAAGTAGCGCGGCGGCAACTGGCAGCGCACCTTGATGAAGGCGGTGGATTCATCCGAGCGGTCGATGGTGACGATGAAATCTTCGCGCGGCTTGCCTTCGGCCTTGGCCGACGGCCGCTTGCGCACGCGATCCAGCCAGTCCGGCACGGTCAGCACCTGCAATTCGCCCTTCTCCACCCAACGCAAATCGGCGGTCGGATCGAAGATCGCGCCGAGCTTGTCGGCATTGCCTTCATACAGGCCATCGAAATAATTCTGGACGACAGTTTCCACGCTTGATCGGTCTTGGCTCACGGTAGTCCTCCCCAGAGATGCAGGATTTGTTCGGGTTGAAGTAAGCCACGAACAGATGCATTGCGCTATCGGTGATTCAAGACCGCCGCTGGGAATAGATCGTGACGGGTTCAGTGAATTCGAATGCTCGCATTCCGGCCGGAGAACGCTGCTGCCGCGCGGTGCGCTACGCCATGATCGATTCATTCGAATATGCCCTCGATTGCCATTGTTCGAATTGCCGGCGGACCGCCGGCTCGGCGTTCAGGCCGTTTGCCGGGATTGCGCGGGGTGACGACAATGTGATGGCGATGGCGTGGCGGGCCGGGGCCCGTTCTTACTTTGCATGGGGTTGTTTTCGAGATTTTGAATCCGGGCTCTCCGGCGGGGCCAATCCATGCGCGCCTTGCCGGGGGAGCCCGGCGGAAAAGGCGTTCGAAATCAGGCGAACCTGCGGTATGC
>JACDAG010000213.1 GCA_013695565.1 Bradyrhizobium sp. | reverse complement strand
GGCGCTGGCCGGCACCTCGTTCCCGATCGATCGCGACGCCACCGCAAAGGCGCTCGGCTTCGACCGGCCGATGGCCAATTCGCTCGACGCGGTCTCGGACCGCGACTTCGTGCTCGAAACCCTGTCGGCGGCGTCGATCGCAGCGGTGCATATGTCGCGTTTCGCCGAGGAGATCGTGATCTGGACCTCTCCGCTCGTCGGCCTCATCAGGTTGAGCGACAAGTTCACCACCGGCTCCTCGATCATGCCGCAAAAGCGCAATCCCGATGCGGCGGAACTGGTGCGCGCCAAAACGGGCAGGGTGATCGGCGCGCTGACGGCATTGCTTGTCGTGATGAAGGGACTGCCGCTCGCCTATCAAAAGGACATGCAGGAGGACAAGCAGGGCGCGATGGAAGCGTTCGCCGCGCTGTCTCTGGCGATCCGGGCGATGACCGGGATGGTCGCCGACCTCGTGCCCGACGAGGCCAGGATGAAGGCCGCCGCGGGCGAAGGCTATGCCACCGCCACCGATCTCGCCGACTGGCTGGTGCGGACGCTGAAAATGCCGTTCCGCGACGCCCATCACGTCACCGGGCGCATCGTCGGCCTGGCGTCGAAGCAGGGCGTGGCGCTGCACGAACTCCCCTTGAAGGCGATGCAGGAGGTCGAACCGAAGATTACGGCCGAGGCCTTGCGTGTGCTCTCGGTGGAAGCTTCCGTCAAAAGCCGCACCAGCTATGGCGGCACCGCGCCGAAGAACGTGACGACGCAGGCCAAGGCCTGGTTGAAGCGGTTGGAAAAAGAGCGAAAATTGGGCTGAGGACAAAAATTTCGCTGCAATTTCTTGGGTCTCCGGGGGCCGTCAGGTCTCGCCATCGCAGGGCAATCTTTGTATGGTGCGGCCCGCGCGGAGCATGATCCGGAAAAGTGGGCACCGGTTTTCCGAACAGATCATGCTCACTTTCGTGGGGATTTCGTCGTGACACGTAACTACCGCCTGACATCGTCGGGATGGACCATCATCCTGCTGAGCGTCACCGCGCTCGCGCTCGCCGGCTGCGGCCGCAAGGGTCCGCTCGATCTGCCGCCGAACGCATCGAATGCGTCGTCGCAGGCGGCGGCGACCGATTCCGAGGCCCAGCGCGCGGCCCAGC
This sequence comes from Bradyrhizobium sp., assembly GCA_013695565.1. Classification (GTDB taxonomy): domain Bacteria; phylum Pseudomonadota; class Alphaproteobacteria; order Rhizobiales; family Xanthobacteraceae; genus Bradyrhizobium. The sequence continues at coordinate 13,079 of JACDAG010000213.1, read as the reverse complement.
CGGGCGTCTTCAGCCCGGGCTTCGGCGTCGATGCGCCGCCAGAGGCGCCCAAAGGCAAAAAGAAATCATTCATACTTGACCCGCTGCTGGGTAACTGAGCGCGCGCCATGAATCACTTCGACTATCGCAACGGCGTGCTTCATGCCGAGGCGGTCAATCTGTCCGATCTCGCGGATGCCGTGGGCACGCCGTTTTATTGCTATTCGACCGCGACGCTGGAGCGCCACTACCGGGTGTTCACCGAGGCCTTCGCCGGCGAAAAGACGCTGGTCTGTTACGCCATGAAGGCGAATTCCAACCAGTCGGTGCTGCGCACGCTGGCGAAGCTCGGCGCCGGCGCCGACGTGGTATCCGGCGGCGAGTTGAAGCGGGCGCTGGCGGCGGGAATTCCCCCAAACAAGATCCTGTTTTCCGGCGTCGGCAAGACCGAGGCCGAACTGCGCGCGGCGCTGGCTGCCGATATCCTTTGCATCAACGTCGAATCCGAGCCCGAACTGGAACTGCTGTCGCGGCTTGCGGTCGAGGCAGGCAAAACCGCGCGGATTTCGGTGCGGGTCAATCCCGACGTCGATGCCGGCACCCACGCCAAGATCGCCACCGGCAAATCCGAGAACAAGTTCGGCGTGCCGATCGCCCGCGCCCGCGAGGTCTATGCCCGCGCCGCAAAGCTGCCGGGAATCGAGGTCACCGGAACCGACATGCATATCGGCAGCCAGATCACGGATCTCAGCCGGATGGAGACCGCGTTCCGGATCCTCTCCGATTTCGTGCGGACGCTGCGCGCCGACGGCCACAACATCTCGCATATCGATTTCGGCGGTGGGCTCGGCATTCCCTACCACATGGACCGCGAAGCGCCGCCGCTGCCGTCCGCCTATGCCGCGATGGTCAAGCGGGTTACACATAATCTCGGCTGCACGCTGATGTTTGAGCCGGGCCGGATGATCGTCGGCAATGCCGGCATTCTCGTCGCCCGCGTGATCTATGTGAAGCCGGGCGACGCCAAGAATTTCGTCGTCATCGATGCGGCCATGAACGATTTGATCCGCCCGACGCTGTATGAAGCGCATCATGACATCCTGCCGGTGCGCGAGGCTGCGCCCGGCACGCATACGATCACCGCCGACGTGGTCGGCCCGGTCTGCGAAACCGGTGATTATCTGGCGCTCGACCGCAGCATGCCCGAGCCGAAGGCAGGAGACCTGCTGGCGATCATGACCGCCGGCGCCTACGGCGCGGTGCAGTCCGGCTTTTACAACACCCGCGCACTGGTGCCGGAAGTGCTGGTCAAGGACGACAAATACGCGGTGGTGCGCCCGCGCATCGAAGTGGAAGAACTGATCGCGATGGACCGAACGGCGCCGTGGCTATGACTTCTGTAGCCCGGATGGAACGGAGCGAAATCCGGGACTATCGCGAACGGATTGCCTGATCCCGGATTGCGCTTCGCTCCATCCGGGCGACCTGGACGCTGCGTGTAACAAAAAAAGGCCGCAGAGATCGCCGCGGCCTTTCGTTTTCAGATTTCAGCCGTTTTCAGATTTCAGCGCCGCTTCAGATTTCAGCGCCGCGCTGCGCGATCACCAGCGACGGTACCCACCGTAATACCTCGCGCCATAGTACGGGTATGCCGGGCGAACAATGCGCCGGTACCGGGGACCATAATAGGCGGGAGCATAGTATCCAGGGGCGTAGCCGTACGCCGGGCCGTACCCGCCGTAATACGCAGGCGCATAGCCGCCGCCATAGTAGCCGTAGCCTGGTCCGTAACCGTAGCCCGGCCCGTAGCCATAGGCGCTCGAGGCTATGCCGCCGACCAGCGCGCCGGCAATCAGGCCGCCCGCGAGACCGGGACCCCAGCCGCCCCGCCATGCCTGAGCCGGTGATGGAGCCACCAACGAAGCGACACCGATGGTGGCAGCGGTCGCCAACGTCAATACTGTCTTTTTCATGCCCGAGACCTTTCCAGTTTCCGAAACGCCAACCCGCCGGGACAGTGATAGTTTCCAATGCGCGCCACTCGCGAAAGGGTTCCCGCAAAATTTAATGTTGATGAACGGTCCCGCCTTCCGTGTGTCCGCCGCCACCCTTGCCGCCGACGAGCATGCGGCCTTCATGTCTCTCAGGAACGCTCGACTTCCCCTTTGACCCTTTGAGACGCGTGCTTTTGTCTGAGAAGGAATGGGTCGACTTTAGCAGGCGTGCAAAAGCAACGTCGGTTTCCTCTTCTGACGTCACCTATATTCCCCGCGGCTTCGCCGGAGCGGAGCGAGTTGAATGTTGCTTGCGACTTCCTGCCTCGACAGGCTCTGTGCCTCGATCGAAGTCGAGATCGAAGTTGATATCTTGGATTCTGATGGTTGTGCGGATATCTCCGAGGGATTTTACAGACGCGTCGGTAGCCGCCTGCATATCGCTGATTTGAGCGCTGATTTCTTCAGTGATTTCTTCAGTGGCCGTGACCGTCTGGGAGGCGACTTGACCTCGGAGGCAACCACCGGGAAGCTCGGCCGGCCTCGCCAAGCGCCCGGCACCGGTGCTGCCCCTCCCTTCTCACGGGTCCCTTTTGAGTGATCCAGATCACCGACCGAGCCGTCGGATTGAACCAAATTGCCCCTCATCCGACCGGGGCACCAATACTCGGCCGACTAACTGGAGGGACCCGCTGTGGAACGCAACGTCGAATTGAACGACATGACCGAGGCGCTGACCGACGAGGAGCTTTCCGTCGTGCAGGGCGGCGGTATCGGCAGCTTCCTCACGCAGGTAGGCCAAGACATCAAGAATATGTTGTCCACTGGCGGTGGCCGCGGCGGCGGTTCCGGGGTGTCGTCGGTCTGGTGTTAGTTGATCGCCAGTTGAGGTCGCTTACTTCGCCGCGTGTCCGCCGCTGCCTTTGCCGCCGACGATCACACCCGCCGCTTTCTCGATCGGCTTGATCGCCTCGGTGAAATCCGAATCCGCGCCCTGATCGCGGATCACGACTTCCCACAGGCGCCCGACCGCTTCGGCGACTTCCATCGACAGCCCCAGCGATTTCATCTCGTCCAGCGCGAGCCGCACGTCCTTCACCATCAAGGCGGTGGCGAAGCCGAAATCAAAGCTCCGCGGCAGTACCGCGCGGGGAAACTTGTCGCGGCTCGCGGTGTTCATTCCCGAACCGGCATTGATGACGTCGACCATCACGGCCGGATCGAGCCCCGATTTGACGCCCATCACGACCGCCTCCGACGTCGCCACCATCGCGGTGGCCGACAGGAAGTTATTGGCGAGCTTCATGGTCTGCGCCGAGCCAGGCTTTTCGCCGATGAAGAACACCTTGCCGATCACACCAAGTGCCGATTTGAGCATGTCGCAATCGGCGCGCGGGCCCGACACCATGACGGCGAGCGTGCCCTTCTCGGCGCCGCCGACGCCGCCGCTCACCGGACAGTCGATCTGCACGATGTTCTTTTTGGCCAGCAGGCCGTGAATTTTCGTCGCCATCTGCGAACCGACCGTGGAGAGATCGACGAAGCGCTTGATGCGTCTGCCTTCGATCACGCCGCCGGCTCCGGTTGCGACGTCGAGGGATGCCTGCAGCGACGGCAGGCTCGCCAGCACCGTCTCGCAACGGTCGGCGACATCCTTTGGCGATGATGCGGCCTGCGCGCCGAGACCGATGAGCTTGTCTGTGGCTTCCTTCCGCGTATCGAACACGGTGAGCTGGTGTCCGGCCTCGATCAGGCGGCGCGCCATCGGGAAGCCCATCTTGCCGAGGCCAATGAATCCGATTTCCATGGTAATGTTTCCCTATTTCACAACGTCATTGCGAGAAGCGCAGCGACGACTTGTCCGCCGTAGCTCAACGAGCGAAGGCGGAAGCAATCCATTCTTTCTTTGTGCGGCGAAGATGGATTGCTTCGCTTCGCTCGCAATGACGGTTGAAATTTCGACGGGTGTCAGGCCTTCTCCATCTCGGTGAACACTTCGCGTGCGATTCTAAAGCTGTCGACGCCGGCCGGCGCGCCGGCATAGATCGCGACCTGCATGAAGATCTCGCGGATCTCGTCCTTGGTGACGCCGTTGGTCAGCGCGCCCTTGATGTGGGTGCGCAGTTCATGCGGCCGGTTCAGGATCGAGATCATCGCGAGGTTGAGCATGCTGCGGGTCTTGCGCGGCAGTTCCTCGCGGCTCCACACCGCGCCCCAGCAATATTCGGTGAGCATTTCCTGGAACGGGCGGTTGAAATCGTCGACGTTCTTCAGGGCGTTGTTGACATAGGCCTCGCCGAGCACGGCTTTGCGCACTTCCAGGCCCTTGTCATAGGTCTTCTTGTCCATGGCGTTTCCTTCAGTGTTTTTACGGGTCGGGTGGGACGTTACGGCGGCGAAGCCCTGCAGTCACGCCTTCGTGTTATGCGTATTTCCGGGTGTGGGTTACCGGCCTAAGCGGGTGCCTCATTGCCGCCGCTGTGCTAGGCTGATTTGTCGGCAACCCGGAGCGCTGCAGCCTGGAGACTTGATGAAGGACGTCACTCCTGAGCCCCTCGAGCCAGCACGCGAACCCGATTCGGTGGCGCGGCTGCAGCTGACGCAGGCCCTGCAACGGGCCCAGTATGCGATCGCGTGGGAACGCGGCTGGCCGATTCTGGCCCGGCTTCTGACCGTCATCGGACTGTTTTTGGTGGTGTCCTGGGCCGGATTGTGGCTGGCGCTGCCGTTCCTTGCCCGCGTCGTCGGCATCGTCTTGTTCGTAGCTCTGGCGGGCGGCGCGCTGTTCCCGCTGCTGCGTTATCGCTGGCCGAGCCGTGAAGAGGGCCTGAGCCGGCTCGACCGCGGCACCGGTATTCGCCATCGCCCCGCGACCGCGCTCACCGACACGCTGGCGAGCAAGGATCCGATCGCGCTTGCTTTATGGCAGGAACAGCGCGAGCGCACGCTTGCCTCGATCAAGCGCATCCGCGCCGGTTTGCCGTCGCCGCGGCTGCCGATCCACGACCCCTGGGCGCTGCGCGCGCTGGTCATGGTGATGGTGGCGGCGGCCTATTTCGCCGCCGGCGACGAACGCGCGATGCGGATCGCGGCTGCGTTCGACTGGAACGGCGTGCTGGCACCCGCCAACGTCCGGGTCGATGCCTGGGTGACGCCGCCGGTCTACACCAGCAGGCCCCCGATCATTCTGTCGGCCGCCAACAAGGACGCCGGCGGGCCCGATAGCGGGCCGCTGGCGGTTCCGGCCGGCAGCACGCTTTTGGTGCGCTCGAGCGGCGGCTCGATCGATGTCGTGGTCGGCGGCGGCGTCAGCGAAGTAGCACCCAGCGAACAGGCGCCCAAGGGCACCAACGAACGGCATTTCAAGATCGCCAGCGACGGCACCGCGCATGTCCGCGCGCCGGCCGGCCAGCCGGTATGGAAGTTCGCCGCCACGCCCGACCGTGCCCCGACCATTTCGCTGGTCAAGGATCCGGAGCGCCAGGCCCGCGGCTCGCTGCAGATGTCCTACAAGCTCGAGGACGATTACGGCGTCACCGAAGCCCGCGCCGCGTTCGCCGCGCGGCCGGCTGATGCCGCGAAGCAAGCCGCCAAGGGCGGAGACAAGGGAGTAGACAAGGGCGGAGACAAGGGAGCAGACAAGGGCAGCGAGAAGACCGTCGAAGCCCGGCCGCTGTTCCCGCCGCCGGAGTTTCCGCTGGTCATGCCGAACGCGCGCACCCGCAACGGTGTCGGCCAGACCGTGAAGGATCTCAGCGAGGATCCTTATGCCGGCGCCGACGTCACGCTGACGCTGACCGCGAAAGACGAAGCCGGCAATGAAGGTCGCAGCGAGCCGTTCAACACGCGGCTGCCGGAGCGGCTGTTCACCAAGCCGCTGGCGCGCGCTTTGATCGAGCAGCGCCGCATCCTGGCGCTGGACGCCAACCAGAATTCACAGGTCTATGCCGCGCTCGATGCGCTGATGATCGCGCCGGAATTGTTCACGCCGGAAGCCGGGCATTATCTCGGCCTCTACAGCGTGGCGCGCCAGCTCGAAGCCGCGCGCACCGACGACGCCATGCGCGAGGTCGTCGCCAGCCTGTGGTCGCTCGCGGTCACCATCGAGGACGGCAACATCACCGATGTCGACAAGGCGTTGCGCGCGGCGCAGGAGGCGCTGAAGCAGGCGCTGGAGCGCGGCGCCAGCGACGAGGAGATCAAGAAGCTCACCGACAATCTGCGCGCCGCGCTGGATAATTTCCTGCGCCAGCTCGCCGAACAGCTGAAAAACAATCCGCAGCAGCTGGCGCGCCCGCTCGATCCCAATACCAAAATGCTGAGCCAGCAGGATCTCAAGAGCATGCTCGACCGGCTGGAGCGGCTGTCGCGCTCCGGCGACAAGGACGCCGCGAAGCAGCTGCTGGAACAGCTGCAGCAGATGCTGGAAAACCTGCAGATGGCGCAGCCCGGCCAGGGCGGCGACGACATGGAGCAGGCGCTGAACGAGCTCGGCGACATGATCCGCAAGCAGCAGCAATTGCGCGACAAGACCTTCAAGCAGGGCCAGGATTCGCGGCGCGATCGCATGCGCGGCAAGCAGGGCGACCAGAACATGGGCGACCTGCAGCAGGACCAGCAGGGTCTGCGCGACCGCTTGAAGAAATTACAGGAAGAGCTCGCCAAGCGCGGCATGGGTCCGAACCAGCGCGGCGACAAAGGTCAGCGCGGCGAAAAGGGGCAGCAGGGTCAGCAAGGCCAGCCCGGCGGTGACCAGGGCGACGGCGAGGACGGTCTCGATCAGGCCGATGGCGCGATGGGCGACGCGACGGGCCGGCTCGGCGAAGGCAACGCCGATGGTGCCGTGGATAGCCAAGGCCGCGCGCTGGACGCGCTGCGCAAGGGCGCGCAAGGCCTGGCCGAAGCGATGCAGCAGGGCGATGGCGATCAGCCGGGCGACGGTCCGGGCAATCAGAGAGGCCGGCAGCAGGGCCAGCAGGCCGGCACCGATCCGCTCGGACGGCCGTTGAAGCACAACGAATTCAACGACGATTTCTCGGTGAAGATCCCCGGCGAGATCGACGTCCAGCGCGTGCGCCGCATCCTGGAAGAACTGCGCCGGCGTCTCGCCGATCCCGCCCGTCCGCAGATCGAACTCGATTACATCGAGCGGCTGCTGAAGGATTACTGAGGCTCGCTCCAGCGCGACCTGTCATCATCCGCGAAAGCGGATGATCCAGTACCCAGAGACGTCAGTATTCAGATCGAGTAGCCGCGGTGTACTGGATTCCCCGCCTTCGCGGGGAATGACGAGTTGAGGGTGCGGCACGTGCGTCGGCTATTGCCGACCGCTACGTCTTCCTCGCCGCCAACGCATCCGCCACGGCCGTGCGGATATCGGCCACCGAAAACGGCTTCGTCACCACGTCATGCACGATCGCGTTGAGGCCTGAGGCGCGTTCGCGCTGGTCGGCAAAGCCGGTCATCAAAAGAATCTTCAGGTCGGGGAAATCGCGCGCCGCCGCCAGCGCCAGCGCGATGCCGTCCATCACCGGCATCTGGATGTCGGTGAGCAGCAGGTCGAACCGGCCGGCTTCGCGCGTCAGGATATCCAGCGCTTCAGCGCCGTCCTCGGCGGTGACGGTGTCATGGCCATCCATGGCGATGGCGCGCGCCACCAAAGAGCGCATCGAATCTTCGTCGTCGGCAATCAATACACGCGGCATCGGATCGGTCTTCTGGTTCGAGCACGTCCTTAGGCGCGGCCGGCGGCCATATCCCGCTTGCTGAAGAAGCGTACATCAATATTGCGGCCTTCGGGCGGCGGCGACGCCAGCCGCGACTTGAAATAGGCGCGCTCGCCCGGCTTCAGCACCGGCTGCTCCAGCACCGCATTCCAGGCGTAGATTTCCGCGCCCTGTTCGTCGCGCACGCTAAAGCGCAGCCGCGGCAATTCGACCGGCTTCCTGGTCTCGCCGACGATCACGCCTTCGATGACCAGCACCGGCTTGCCGTCCACGGTCTCGTTGGTGATCTTGATGTCCTTGAACGCCAGCCCGCGCAGATTCACCTCCAGCCCGACCATCTTGTAGAAGGTCGCGGTCTGCGGCAGCAGCCGCACCACATCGGTGCGCCAGAACATCAGCGCCACGACCAGTGCACCCATTGCCAGACATGCAATGGGGGCGCTGATGGATAGCATGCCTGGAATCGACGGGAATTTGGGCAGCCGGAACAGGCTGGCCAACCGCGAACGATGGGTGGAAACCGCCTCGTCATGCGCCTCGGCGTCCTGCTGGGCGACCGACGGCCAGTCGGCTTCATTGCCCCGGGAACCCTCGCCCTCGGTCGGCCAATCGGCCGAAAGCGGGGGACTGTCGACCACGGGGGCGTTCTGTCCCTCTTCCTGGTGGGCCATGGCCTCCCACTCGGCTGCAGCGTCGGCCTCGGCATTCCCCTGGCTGGCTTCCGCCATGGCAGGCACGGCCGGCGCAACCTCGACCGCGTCCTCGGGCCGCGCCAGCCAGATTTCCTTGCAGCGGGAACAGCGGACATTGCGGCCGGCGTCACCCAGGGTGGCCAGCTTGATCGCAAAGGATGTTGTACAATGGGGGCAGACGATGTGCATGGAGCCCGTTTCCACAGGTGTCTTTGCCCCGATGCTACATAGCGACCGTTAACGAATCGGAAACCATAACGGTCGCACAACCGTTTTGTCCGGCTCGCGCCCAAAACAACGGTCCAAGGGCTGCATGTTCAAGGGTGCGGGTTCCCGGCACTGGTTTAGGCAAGAGTCTTGGCCGAGGCAGAAGTCGAGGCCCATATCGAGCGGAGCTGAGCTTGGTTCGGTTCGAAAATGTCGGATTGCGCTACGGGTTCGGCCCGGAGATTTTGCGCGACCTCTCGTTCCAGATCCCGGCCCATTCGTTTCAGTTTCTCACCGGCCCGTCGGGCGCCGGCAAAACCTCGCTGTTGCGCCTGCTGTTCGGGTCGCTGCGGCCATCGCGCGGCCTGGTCAATCTGTTCGGCAAGGACGTCTCGCTGCTCGGCAAGGACCAGATTGCGGATTTGCGCAAGCGCATCGGCATCGTGCTGCAGGATTTTCGCCTGCTCGATCACATGACGACTTACGAAAACGTGGCGTTGCCGTTCCGCGTGATGGGGCGTGAGGAATCCACCTACCGGCGGGAAGTGATCGATCTCCTGAAATGGGTCGGGCTCGGCGAACGCATGGATGCGCTGCCGCCGATCCTGTCGGGCGGCGAAAAACAGCGCGCCGCGATCGCGCGCGCGGTGATCTCGCGGCCGCAATTGCTGCTGGCGGACGAGCCGACCGGCAGCGTCGATCCGACCCTGGGCCGGCGGCTGTTGCGGCTGTTCATCGAGCTCAACAAATCGGGCACCGCCGTGATCATCGCGACCCACGACATCACGCTGATGGATCAGTACGAGGCGCGACGCCTGGTGCTGCATCAGGGACGGTTGCACATCTATGAGTAGGACCGGTGACGAGCATGGCCCGCTGGTCGATCTCGGGCACGAACGCCCGCAGGTCCCGGCGCGGGCGCGCAATTTGTCGCCGATCGTGCCGCGCGCCTCGATCTCCGGCCGCGCGCTGGTCGCCGTCGTCGCCATCATGACGTTTCTCGCCTCGATCACGACCGGCACCGTGCTGCTGGTCAGCGCGTCGGCGGCGGAGTGGCAATCGGAGGTCGCCTCCGAAATCACCATCCAGGTGCGCCCGCAAGCCGGCCGCGATCTCGATCGCGACGCCGCCGCGGCCGTCGAGGCGATGCGGGCGCAGGCCGGCATCGTCGAGGTCCGGCCCTTCAGCAAGGACGAGTCGGCCAGATTGCTGGAGCCATGGCTCGGCACCGGCCTGTCGATCGAGCAACTGCCCGTGCCGCGCGTCATCGTTGCCCGCGTCCAGCCCGGTACCACGCCCGATCTCGCCGCATTGCGGGCGCGGGTGCTGCAGGCCGCGCCCTCCGCCAGCGTCGATGATCATCGCGCCTGGATCGAGCGCATGCGCTCGATGACAGGGGCCACCGTCTTCGCCGGCATCGGCATCCTCGCGCTCGTGATTGTGGCGACCATCATTTCGGTGTCGTTCGCGACACGCGGCGCGATGGCGGCGAACCGCCCGATCGTCGAGGTGCTGCATTTCGTCGGCGCCGGCGACAGCTACATCGCCAACCGCTTCCTGCGGCACTTCCTCAGGCTCGGCCTCGAAGGCGGGTTGATCGGCGGCGGAGCTGCCATGCTGGGGTTTGGTTTCTCCGAATCGATCGCGAGCTGGTTCTCCGGGACCCCGGTCGGTGATCAATTCGCCGCTTTGCTCGGTACGTTTTCGCTGCGTCCGTCCGGTTATCTGGCGCTGGCGGCGCAGGCGGTGCTGATCGCCGCGATCACGGCCTGGGCCTCGCGGCGGACGCTGTTTGCGACGCTGGATGATATCGAATAGCGTTTTCAAGCGAAGCATGCCCTCGGACTTGATCCGGGGTGGAGGGTTCGCGTCAAGAAAACGCGTCAAAACATGACTAACAACCAGACTCCACTTCGCCCAAAAAACTTCTAGAATTGTGCGGGGAGAGGACATCAAGAACCGCATGCGTCTGCAGTCCGACGATACGTCGCCGAAAGCGCCGGCCGCGCGGCCGCGCGGGTGGCTGCGTGCGACCATCGTCGCCACCCTGGCGCTCGGCTTCGTCGGCGCGGCGGTGGGCTTCGTCGCCTTCCTCTCGCAACTGCGCGGCGTCGAAGTCAAACCGGCCCGCAATGCCGATGGCATCGTGGTGCTGACCGGCGGCTCGTCGCGGGTGTCGGACGCGATGGAATTGCTGGCCGGCGGCTATGGCAAGCGGCTCTTGATTTCGGGCGTGCACCCGACCAACGCCGCCAGCGACATTTCGCGGACGCTGCCCGACAATCATTCGCTGCTCGGCTGCTGCGTCGATCTCGATCGTTCCGCCGTCAACACAAGAAGCAACGCGGCCGAGACCCGGCGCTGGGTCAAGGACCGCGGCTTCAAATCGCTGATCGTGGTGACCTCGAATTATCATATGCCGCGCGCGATCGTCGAACTGTCGCATGCGATGCCGGATATCGTACTGATCCCGTTCGCGGTTGTCGGCGACAGATGGCGCGACGAGCCGTGGTGGACCTCAGGCACCACCTTCCGCCTGCTGTTGTCGGAATATGCGAAATATGTCGCCGCCGAATTGCGGGTGCGGCTCGCCGATATCGGCATCGATCTCGCACCCGAGTTCGACCATTCGACGGGTTCACCGGCGCCGCGGCGCCCAGCGACCGCGCAAGCGAACTGATCGCCCGCCCTATGTATCTAAGCTGCGCAGATCAGCTTGAGCTCGGCTTCGAAGCGGATGCTCCGCTTGCCCGCCAGCGCGGTGCCCTCGAGGTTGCCGCCCTCGGCATCGCAGGTCCCGGAAAACCCGATTCCGATTTCGTGCCCGCCGAACACCGGGTCTTCACCTCGCGCGGGGGTGTGTTTCTGATTGACCATCTGGCCCTTCCAGCGGCCGTTCGATGATGAATACGACCCGAGATAATAGAAGAAGGCATCGCCACCCAGGATGCGTCCATTGTTCAGCAGCATGACCCCGGTCAATCCGCCGGGCATGCCGTCCAGGATCTTGAGATGAATCGAGTAGAGCCCGTCGGAAATTCCGCCTTCGCCGATCGTGCCGGGGCTTGCGAGTTCGCTCTCGTCCAGCGACGTCATGACAGACCGGAAGGTGGCGTTGGGCATTTGCGGTGAGCCACCCTCGAAACAAAACGCCTGCCCGACGGCCCGGCCTTTGACCGCAATCGTCGAAATGTCGGAGCCGAGCAGCGATTGATGATCGGCGCCAAAATTGTGCCGGCGGCTCGTGACCTCGACGGCGATCGCGTCGCCGTCGAAACGATAGGTCCCGATATGGGCGAAGCCGGAATTGCCACCCAATAATTTGCCGTCGCGGACGTAGCTGACGCTGCGTCCGACGGCCTCATTGACCCTGAATTCGCTTTTGAAAAAACCGTCGAAACGGCGTGATGCAGTGCCCATGCGGGACACCTAGCCCAGAACGCCATTTGCGTCACCCGTTTTCGGCCCGCTCGAAGCGGGAAGGCGGAAAATGCCGCAGACGCCTATTCCGTGGGCTGTTTCTTGTGGGTGGAAGCCGGGTGCGAATCGTGCAGCATCAGCGCCAATTGATGCAATTGCGTATCGCGAAAGCCTTCGGCCTCGATCGCCTTCACCGTCGCCAGCACATAGTCGCGGTTGACGCCGGACTGGCCGTGTCCCTGCAGCACGTGACGCAACTGGTCGGCCAGCGACAGCCTCCCGGCATATTGCACATGGCCGCGGTCGACGACGTAGGCCAGCGCGCTGACGCGCTGTCGCGCCTCGTTCTCCAGCCACACCGAGCGCTTCACCTCACGGTAGACGGACGTCACCTGTTCGCGCTCGCGCAAGTAAGCGATGGTGGCGGCGCTGTTCTTTTCCGCGACGCGGAACGCGATGCCGCGGCAGGCTCCGCCGCGATCGAGCCCGAGCACGAGGCCTGGCTTTTCCGGCGTGCCGCGATGGACAAAGGAATAGACGCACAGCGCGCGGTGCTCGCCGATCAGCCGGGCCGGCACCCGTTCGATGAATTCGAAACCCGGCCGCCAGATCAGCGAGCCATAGCCGAACACCCAGAGGTCGCCGGTCGAGAATTCCGTATCGGACAAGGTAATTGCGGACATCATCTATCGGCTACCGGTAAAGCAAAGCAGATTCAACGTCTTTTGTAGTAGGGTCGCCCCGCTTACATTTGACAAAATCATCATCCAAAGGTCGCCGCATGCCCGACATGACCCCTGCGCCGCGCCGGCGCCCGCTTTGGCGCCTTTTCATCTTGCCCGCTGTTCTCGTGGTCGCTGCCATCGCCTGGAGCGGGTTCTGGTTCTATGCGGCATCCGAGGTCGGCGTGCGCGCCGATGCCTGGCGCGCGCAGGAAGCCAAATCCGGCCGGATCTATGATTGTGGCAAGCGCTCGGTGGCGGGCTATCCGTTCCGCCTCGAAGTCCGCTGCGAAGACGCCAACGTCACGCTGGTGTCGCAGACCGCGGGCGCGCAGGTGC
>JACDAG010000717.1 GCA_013695565.1 Bradyrhizobium sp. | reverse complement strand
GTCCTGTTCTGGATCTGGACGCCGCTGGGCTGGATCGGCACGCTGTTGACCGTCTGGTGCGCGCTGTTCTTCCGCGATCCCGTGCGCGTCACCCCGGTGCGCGAAGGCATCGTGGTGTCGCCGGCCGACGGACGGGTGTCGATGATCGCGCAGGTGCTGCCGCCGGCCGAGCTTGGTCTCGGCGACCGGCCGCTGCTGCGCATTTCGATCTTCATGAGCGTGTTCAACTGCCATGTGAACCGCGCTCCGGTGGCGGGCAAGATCGACCGCATCGCCTACCGGCCGGGCGCCTTCCTCAACGCCGAGCTCGACAAGGCCAGCGAAGACAATGAGCGCAACTCGCTGGTGATCTCGACCGCCAACCATGGCCGCATCGGCGTGGTCCAGATCGCGGGCCTGGTGGCGCGGCGTATTGTCTCGTTCGTGCGCGAGGGGCAGACGATCGGCGCCGGCGAGCGGTTCGGCTTGATCCGGTTTGGCTCGCGGCTCGACGTCTATTTGCCCGAAGGCGGCAAATCGCTGGTTTCCGAGGGCCAAACCGCGGTCGCGGGCGAAACGGTGCTGGCCGATTTCGGCGCCAATGAGCCGGGGCGCACCTTCCGCGCCGATTAACCATCCGCAAATCGCTATCCAAATGGCTGAGGCGCTGGCCTTCCGCCACAATGGCGGCGCAGGCTGGTGGCTGCTATATATTGGCAGGCCATGATGTCATCCGATCCCAAATCTCCCGAAGCCCGCCGCCGCCGGTTCCGTCCGATCCCGGTGCGGATGCTGGTGCCGAACTTCATCACGCTGCTGGCGATCTGCGCCGGGCTGACCGCCATCAGGTTGTCGACCGAAGGGCGTATGGAGCTTGCGGTCGCGGCGATCGTGTTCGCCGCCGTGCTCGACGGGCTCGATGGCCGCGTCGCGCGCATGATCAAGGGCCAGTCGAAATTCGGTGCCGAGCTCGACAGCCTCGCGGACTTCGTCAATTTCGGCGTGGCGGCGGGCCTGATCCTGTATTTCTGGCAGTTGCACGAACTGGGCAATGGCGGCTGGATCGCGTGCATGGTGTTTGCGATCTCGGGCGGCCTGCGGCTGGCGCGCTTCAACGCCAGCATCGACGATCCGAACAAGCCGGCGTTTGCGGCGAACTATTTCACCGGCGTTCCGGCGCCGCTCGGCGCGCTCACCGTGCTGCTGCCGATCTATCTGGCGTTTTTGGGCGTCCCGATGCCGCCAGCCTGGCTCACCGCCGCCTATACGCTGGTGATCGGATTCCTGATGGTGTCGCGGCTGCCGGTATTCTCCGGCAAGACCGTGCGCATGCGGGTGCCGCCGGAAATGGTGCTGCCGGTTTTCGTCTCGGTGGTGTTCTTCATCGCGCTGCTCGTCAGCTATCCCTGGTACATCCTGTCGTTCGCGACGGTGGTGTATCTCTTGACCCTGCCGTGGGGCTGGAAATCCTACCGCGACCATGAGCGAAACGCCGCCGCCGCACTGGCGGCGGGGACCGCTGACCCCACGGCGTCCGCAGGTCCGGCGCCAGCATTCCCGGCACCTCCGGCCGAGGCCGACCATGACGACCGGCCGGCGCGGCTGAACTGAGCTGCCTGCGGGCTCTCCGATATAACTGCCAAGATAACTGCCAAGATAACTGCCAAGATAACTGCGAAGATATCTGCCAGGATATCTGCCATGAGCGCGCTTGAGTTGGGTTCGACCCCAATCTCGGCTATAGGGCTTAGCGAACCATGGCCTTGCAGAACATCGGGCCCAAAAATCAGGAGAGAAACGCAGTGACCCAGTCCGCTTCCGCCCCGCTACCGGCTTCCGTGCTTGAAGCGTTGGCCCGTTACGACACGCCGACGATTTGCAACGCGATGGAAATCGTGGCTCCCGAGCGCCGGCTGATCGGCTACACCACCAAGCCGCTGGTTTGCCCGTTTCCCAATCTGCCGCCGATGGTCGGTTACGCGCGCACGGTGACGATCCGCTCGGTCCTGAAGTCCGGGCTGCCAGCCGAAGAGGCGTCGAAACGGCGCATCGACTATTACGAATATATGGGCACCGGCCACGGCCCGCGCATCACGGTGATCCAGGACATCGACGGCCCCGACGTCGGCTACGGCGCGTTCTGGGGCGAAGTACAAAGCAACGTCCACAAGGCGCTCGGCTGTCTCGGCGTGATCACCGACGGCTCGATCCGCGACATCCCGCAATGGGCTCCGGGCTTCCAGGCGCTGGCCGGCTCGATCGGCCCGTCGCACGCTTGGGTTCACGCCGAGAATTTCGGCGGCGAAGTCCGCGTCGCCGGCATGACGGTTCGTTCCGACGATCTCATTCACGCCGACAGCCACGGCGCGATCGTGATCCCGCACGACATCGCCGCCAAGGTGCCGGATGCCTGCGAACTCTGTGCCCGCCGCGAAACGCCGATCCTGGAGATCGCGCGCAGCCCGGACTTCACGCTCGAAAAACTGAAAGCGGCGCTGAAGCGCTCCGCTGAAATTCACTGACGCAAAAGGCCACCGGCGAAAAGTCGGGGTTATTCACAGACGAGGGGAAACGTCATGAGAGCCTTATGGGCGGCGCTGTCATTGCTTGTCATTGCCGGGGTCGCGGATGCGAATGCGCAGAGCTACCCGTCGCGGCCCATCACGCTCGTCGTTCCCTTTCCACCCGGCGGATCTACCGATGCTGCCGCCCGGATCATGGCCGAGCGGATGCGTGCCACGCTCGGGCAATCGATCGTGATCGAAAATGTCGGCGGCGCCGGCGGCAGCATCGGCGTCGGTCGTGTCGCCCGCGCGGCGCCGGACGGCTACACCTTCGACATCGGCCAATGGGACACCCATGTCGGCAGCATCATCTACAAGCTCGACTATGACCTGGAAAAGGATTTCGAGCCGATCGCGCTGATCTCGAACAATCCGCAGCTGATGGTCGCCAAGAAAGATCTGCCGGCGAACACGCTTGGCGAACTCGTGACCTGGATGAAGGCCAATCCCGACAAGATCAATTTCGTCAATCAGAACGCGGCCGCCAATGTCACCGGCGTGATCTTCGAGAACCTGACCAAGCAGAAGGTCCAGTTCATTCCCTATCGCGGCGCGGGACCGGCAATGACCGATCTCGTCGCTGGTACGGTTGATCTGCTGGTGGTGCAGGGTGCGGTGGCGTTGCCGCAAATCCGCGCCGGCGCCATCAAGGCGTTGGCCAACCTGTCCGTGGCGCGCTCGGCTTCGATGCCGGACATTCCGACCGCCGACGAAACCGGGGTGCCCGGGCTCTATATGTCCGGCTGGTTCGGCTTCTGGGCGCCGAAGGGCACGCCCAAGGACATCATCGCCAGGCTCAACGCCGCCACCGTCGAGGCGCTGGCCGATCCGGCGATCCAGAAGCGCTTCACCGATCTCGGGCTCGACATCGCCCCGCGCGCACAACAGACGCCGGAGGGCCTCGCTGCGTTCCAGAAGGTCGAGATCGAGAAATGGTGGCCGATCATCAAATCGGCCGGCATCGGCGTTCAGGCCCAGTAAGCCGGCAGGCCACGGTCCCTGTCCGTATTGCGAGCCAACGGGTCGCGCGAATGCGCGCCCGATGACGGGCTCCGCGAAGCAATCCATGCTGCCGCGCAGATGGATTGCTTCGTCGCTATCGCTCCTCGCAATGACGGCGGAGGCGCCACGGCGGCGCATTATGGTTAGCAAAAGGTTGAGATCGCGCCACGGCATCAATCCGGCAAATGGCGCCGGTTTTCGACGGCTTCCTGCACGAAGGGAGGCTGGCCCCTCGCAATTGTACGGCATTGCTTCGACTTAACCTTTACGCGTCTTTAACAGCGCGGTCGTAGGGTTCAATTTGCGCGGCTCCGGATGGGCGGCGCCATCGTCCAGTACGGGCGGGTCGTTCGCGTACGCGTCGGAGTTCAGAATGGATATCACCACGCTCATTGGCCTGGTCGCCGGCGCCATCGTGCTCTGCACGCTGATTCTGATGGGTGGCGATTTCCGGATGTTCTACGACATCCACGCCGTCATCATCATCTTCGGTGGTTCTTTCGCCGCCACCCTGATCCGGTTTCCGCTCAGCGCGATTCTGCACGGCATGCCGCTCGGCGCCAAATTTGCGTTCACGATGAGCCGCCTGTCGGCGCGCGACCTGGTCGACGAACTCGCCCGCATCGCCGAAATCGCCCGCAAGCAGGGCCCGGTTGGGCTCGAAAAGGTCGATACCAACGAGCCGTTCCTCGCCAAGGGAATCCGCTACGTCGCCGACGGCTACGACCTCGAATTCATCCGCGACAATCTCGAGCGCGACCGCGACAACTTCCTGATGCACCTGAACGAGGGTTCGAAGATCTATCGCGCCATCGGCGATTGCGCGCCGGCGTTCGGCATGATCGGCACGCTGCTCGGCATGGTGCAGATGTTCTCGAACATGCAGGATCCCTCGAAACTCGGTCCCTTCATGGCGGTCGCGCTGCTGGCTACGTTGTACGGCGCGCTGGTCGCAAACCTGATCTGTCTGCCGATCGCCGACAAGCTGCATGGCAAGCTGCTCGACGAGGAGACCAATCGCACGCTGATCATCGACGGCATCCTGATGATCCGCGATTCCAAGAGCCCGGCGCTGGTGCGTGAAATGCTGTTGGCCTATCTGCCCGAAAAACATCGGCACGAGGAAGGCGAACTGGCGCCGGCCTGACCTTCAGGCAGCATCCAGGCGCGGACATAGAGCATGGCCAAAAAAAAACGCGAAGAGGCACATGGCGGTCACGGCTGGTTCGTGACGTTCGCCGATCTGATGGCGTTGCTGCTGGCATTCTTCGTGATGCTGGTCGCGTTCTCCAGCCAGGACAAGGACAAGCTGAAAATCGTCGCCGGCTCGATGCGCGAAGCGTTCGGCGTTCAGACCGAGGTGCGTTATTCCGGCATCGTCGAATCCGACGGTCTGCCGACGCGACCGAAGATGAAGAACGTCGATCACATCTCGCCGGAGGAATCCTCCGCCACGCCGACCCCGAACGAAAAGGACCGCACCCGCGAAAGCGGCGCCAAGCTGACAGTCGATCGCGAATTCGCGCTGGCTTCGGCATCGCTGCGGCAGGCGCTGCAGGACATGCCGGAACTCACCGAAATTTCCAAGCACATCATGTTCGAGGAGACCAGCCAGGGCCTCAATCTCGAAATCATCGACCAGGACGGCAGGTCGATGTTCGCCGACGGCTCCAAGGTACCCCATGATCGCACCCGCCGGCTGATCCAGAAGCTCGCGGTCCCGTTGAAGGCGACGCCGCTGCGCGTCTCCATTGTCGGCCATACGGCGGCCGGCTTCCTGCCGGCGCGCAGTGATTATGGCGCGTTCGATCTTTCGTCCGACCGAGCCAACGTGGTGCGCCAGATCCTCGAACGCGAGGGACTGCCGCCGTCGCACGTCTTTGCCGTCTCCGGCAAGGCCGATAGCCAGCCGTTGTTTCCCGACGATCCGACGCTGCCGGCAAACCGTCGCGTGACCATCACATTAATGCGCGAAAATCCGCCGCTTCCGCCCGACCTGAAGCCATAAGCGATACTACTATATTACCTCTCCAATTGTGTGGTGAAGCCTGCTTGACGCAGGGTGCTGCGTCGCCAGCGGTGCTATATTTGGTCGATGATTGACAGGCGACGCGGAAGCGTCGATAGCGGCCCGGATCAATTCAACCGCAAGAGCGTTTTCCCCGCGTCATGACTGTCAGCGTCACATCCACCGAAGCCCAGGAAGCGCCGGCCA